>JANXOQ010000449.1 GCA_025357775.1 Ferruginibacter sp.
GGAGGGGTTATGTACCATTAAAAAAGGAATATACAAATTTGAACCAAGTAGTAAGTGATCCAAAAAAAAACTTTAGGTTATTTCATAGACAAGTGATGATGCTTAAGGCTTGGCTAAGAGGAATACACCATAGTGTAAAAATCTGCAACCATACTTAGATGAGTATTGTTACAGGTTTAATAGAATAGAATCATTCGAAAGAATTTTCCATAATCTAACTTGTAGAATGATTAAACATAAACCAGTTTATTTAACACAATTAAAAATGGAGTGAGTAAGTGCCTACTTCAATAAATTTATATGAAACAGATACTATTAATTCTCTTTGGGGCTAATTTCCTACTTTCTTGCAATCCACCAAGAGATATAGGACAAGGCACAATTACAATCAATTCGCAAGTACTAAATCCAAGAACAACAATAAGCCTTGGTGATAGCGTTGCCTTTTATTTTGAAGTTCCTGATACTGTTCTTTTAAACGGCAACCGGATTAAAGTTACTATAGGAAGTAATGATGGGGGTAATAATGGATTTTACGCAAATAAAATTGATTTATCAAGGTCAGGCGGATTTACAAATGCTCCATCTTTAAATACTTGTAAAACATTCAGCAATGTTGGACAAATTGGTCCAACTGGGGATTTGGTTTTTGCAAATCAAGGCGGGAAGCTACTTGGCAGGTTTTATATGATACCACAGCAGAAAGGAGTTTACTTTTTTGAGCAAACTCAACAAGGTTATGTTGATTTGAATAACCAATCATTAAAATTGCGTTTCTCATTTAACTTCGGCAGTGTAAACAGAAATCACCAAATGCTCATTGATAGTGCTGGAGCCGCTAACAATTTCAATTTATTTTTGCAAGGGAAAATAAGCCAAGGTTTAGAAGTTTATGGATTTCGAGTTAATTAAATAGTAAGGCACATGCCCATAACATGGGGTTTGGCAAAAGTGGGGCAGAAAGAATTACAATCAACAGTTGTGCTTCCTTCTGGCTTTTGTTCCAGCTTGACGTAATTCTATTTGGCTTTTTGTTGTTATCTACATCATCATTTTTAATCAGTAGCGGTTCTGGGCGGACGAAATTCTATTTCCCCACCTTCGCCAAGCCCTCTTCGCTGGCAGCATATGTATAGTCCTGAAATAGGTTGACTCCAAAACAAGGGATAAGTCAACTAAAAACAGGACAAAAATGAAACAAAAAAAGGGCTTTACTCCAAGCCAAAGTAAAAAACAAAGCCAAAATAAAATTGGCAAACAACAGCTTTTC
>JANXOQ010000453.1 GCA_025357775.1 Ferruginibacter sp.
CTAACCATTGGGCGATACTCATATAAAAAATATTGACCAGTAACATAAGTACCCAATATTCTTGTATAACTATGGAAACCAATATTTACATTGTTGCAACCAGCTGCTACAGCTGGATCTCCAGCACCATCTAACAAGAAAAAATTCCAATGCCCTAATACATTTGCATTATACTTTGGTATAAAACATGTAAAGCCATTTACTAGATTACTTAGTTCTGCAGCTGGCACTGTTTGTGCTGCATATACAGAGTGTGTAAGATTAGCTACTTGAGGTGCATCTGCATCTCCACCTCCACCTGTTTCACCTACTACATTATGTGGTACTGCATTATTTAATTTTAAAGGCAAGTATCTAAAATCTGCCTCTACTATTACACTATCATTTGCTACATAAGTGGCAGGTAATGCTGGGGCAAAGGTAGCCATAGACCAATCAGCTCTAAAACTTTTGTCGGCTACCAAAGCTGTAATAGGCACACCAGTAGCTATGTAATTTGTAGCACCTCTTTTTATAGTTACTTTGGCTGTAGCTGCTTTCCATGTTCCATAATTAAACTTCCACTCTGCTATTACAAAATTCCAGTTGGTTATTGTAGCAGGGGTAGATTGGTTAGCTACAAAACTTCTATATTCTGTATGCAAAGTATCTCCTGGCTTATACCTGTCTAAATCAATTTTGTTTAAATCTATGGTTCCGCCAGCATCAGGCTTCCCATCTTGGTTATTATCTGGCAGGCCATAAGTTGTTCTATAAAAATTAAAAACAGTAGGCACAATACCACCTGTAGGGCATGGCTCTCCACAAATTACGTCTACTGTATAAAAACTACAACGCCTACTTACTAATTGACTGCCTGCCGCACAAGTACTATCGTTTACCATATATAATTCATAAGGTATGTTTTGTGCACCGCAAGCACCTGTAAGAGGAGTGCATATTTTAAACGTTACTTGATTTACTCCACCTGGGGTATAACGAATAATTACATCTTGCCCTACTTGTTTAGGATAGCCAGGGTGTGCAGTATTACCAGTTAAACTTTCGTAAACATCTGTAGCCAAGTTTGCTATAGTACAGCCAGCTGGCAAGGTTACTTTTACATCTATATATTGTGTATTACCAACGCCATTAGGACCTAGCGAAGCAGGAAAATCAATTTTATATTTAAAACAACTGCCAGCTTGCACTTGTGCAGGTAACTGTACTGATGAACTAGGCAAGTAGTTAGTTGGACCATATCTTAGACCTTGAAAAGTGCCAATTGTAGATGCACCACACTCACTAGAATAATTTAAAGCAATACCAATGTTTTCAGATGGGTAATGGCCATCTCCACAATTGCTACTGCTACATATACTTATTGTCCATGTTACTGTAAAGGTACCCCCTGCTGGTACAACAAAGCCAGCTGGCATAATTACTCTAAATAAACCTGGTTTACCCACCGCACAATCTGGTATTACATTGGCTTCTTTAACAATAACCCAACTTGGCAAAACTATAACTCCGCTTGGGTGTACACCATTAACTAAAATAGATGCAGTATCCATTATTTCTTCTCTGTTAGGCGTAAAACCATTTGCATAAGTATTACCTATTTGAAAGCTAACATTTGCAGCAGGGCCATTACCAGCATTGGTAACTACTGCTGTAAATGTAGCATAAGGGCTAGCAGCACAACTACCATTACCAGCGGTAACTACAGTAACGGCGGCACTTAAATTAGGTATAGTAACAAGTGTAGTTATATTGCCAGTGGTGGTGGCAGTTTGGCAAATTTCTGTTGCACTACAACCCCACCCTACTTCATAATTAGTAGTAGCAGGTGTGCAACTTGCTACAGTAACTGGTTGTGTCACTACAATTGGTGGTTCACCATCACAATATCCACCAACAAAAGATGGAGTGCCAAATATTTTATAAAACTTTTTAGTAGTAGTAGACAATGTCGCATCTGGTGCAAAAGGCACACCTTGTACTATTATGTTTCCGTTTGGTACAAGGCCTGTGCTTACATAATCTATTGTAAGAAAAATAGTGTCGGCACAACCTTGACCAGCATTTTTAAAAGTAAAAGTTCTTGTTTGGTTGCTACCAAGCGGCACATTTGCCAAAGATGCAGGTTGAGTCATGCTTAAACTTGGGTATGTTACAACATAGCTATTATTTGCAGGGTCTACTTCACTCACTGTACCAACCGTTACTTTATCTTTAAAGTTACCCGCTGCCAAAGAAAATGTACGAGCAGAACAATCTGCACGCCTTTTTATAGTAAAAGTATAAGCGCTAGTAGCACCAGTAAGATTAAATACTGGGTTATTTGCACTGCCAGACTCTACTACCGTAGCAGTACCAGAGATTAGTGTAAAACTACCAGGTATGTATGAAACACCTGTAGGTAATAGAATACTAATTGGTACACTAACACCAGAACCTGTAACTGCTACTGTAAGTTTTGTATTATCAAAGCAAACAGTAATGTTTTCGGCTGCAGAAGGGTAGCTTATTGTTTGAGCTTTTACACCTAGAGTGTTCACAAGCAAAAAACAAGAAAGCAAAAAAACGTAGAGGGTTTTTTTCATAAAATTGAATTTAATTAACATTTGATTTTTATTAAGACGCTGTTACAAAATAATAGTCACCACCAATTAACGCTTTATAATTTTTTTTAGTATGCTTAGTTAAAATTAAAAATATTTTATTAGTTTAATGTATTTGCAAGTAATTGGTTTTGTGTTTTTTAAAATTAATAATTTCAAAAAAATGTTAATATCTTTTTTAAATTAAAAACTAACTAAACAATAATATTTCTGAGCAATTTGTAATTAGCATGGATGATTATTTTCAACTTTTTAGAATCATTGTTGTCCGAAATAAAAGATGAATTTTCCACTATTTTATATTAATCCTAATTTACCAAAAAAATAACATGTACAGATCTACAAATTATGTAGGACAACCGATATTATCGCAGCAACTTTCTTTGATTAACAATGCTTCGGTTGATTTACCCCTATTTTAGACAAGAATTCCAATTTTGAGTATTTACCATATTTACAACCCTATATTTTTAGGAAATAATGATTATCTCAAAAAACAATAACGTATAATCGTAATTTATTGCTGCAAATAATTATAATTGATTGTACAAAAAAATTTGAAACTTCGCTTTTTCTCTTTTGACCTCTTAGCAAACCAATAAAACAATTTACTATTTTTGCAGCCATGCAATTTTCTTCAAAACTTATTGAAAACGCCGTTAACGAATTTGCCAAATTACCAGGCATTGGTAAAAAAACAGCCTTGCGTTTGGTTTTGCATTTGGTAAAGCAAAATGCGCAAGAAGTAGATATGTTTAGCAGCACTATCGCTAAAATGCGCAATGAAATAAAGTTTTGTAGAAAATGTTACAATGTTTCGGATACTACTACCTGCGAGATTTGTAATAACACAATACGAAAGCAAAATTTTATTTGTGTAGTAGAAAATATTCGAGACGTAATCGCCATTGAGAATACCCAACAGTTTAATGGATTGTATCATGTATTGGGTGGTATTATTTCCCCGCTTGATGGTATTGGCCCTGACCAACTTACTATTAATGCGCTTGTGCAACGGATAAAGGATGAAAACATAGAAGAAGTAATTTTTGCGCTTAACCCAAACATACAAGGCGACACTACTATATATTACATTGGTAGAAAGCTAAAAGATATAAAAGTTAAAATTACTACGATTGCCCGTGGTATTGCTTTTGGCGGCGAATTAGAATATGCAGATGAAATGACTTTGGCTAAAAGTATTACCAATCGTATTCCTGTAGAAAATTATATATCGGCATCCTAAGTATTGATAATATAAATGAAAAACTTATCACACAAATTTATGCCGTTCGTGGCTAATTAATTTTGTAATAACCCTCTCATAGCTTACATTTGCACCTGTGCGAAGCAAGATTTGTTTATTGTTCACCTACGCACATTTTACAAAAGATTGAACTAATAAACGAAATACATTTCCTGCCAAAATAACTTCGTGCAGACTTGCAAATCGTTTCAATAGTCAAATCTTTATTTTACGTAAGTTTTTTCTTAAAGAAAGCATAACTACATATGGATATTAGAGAGATATTAAAAGAAAGAATACTTATTATTGATGGTGCTATGGGTACCATGATACAGCAGCAAAAATTAGAAGAAACAGATTATAGAGGAGAACGTTTTAAAGACTGGCATACCGATGTAAAAGGCAACAACGATTTACTAAGCATTACACAGCCCGATATTATACAAGGCATACACGAATTATATTTGGAAGCTGGTGCAGATATTATAGAAACAAATACATTTAGCAGCACCACTATTGCACAAGCAGATTATGATATGCAAGCATTGGCTTACGAACTAAACGTAGCATCTGCAAAATGTGCTAGAGCTGCTGCCGATAAATACACAGCAATGAATCCTGATAAACCAAGGTTTGTTGCAGGTGCTATTGGACCATTAAATAAAACACTTTCGCTTTCGCCTGATGTAAATAACCCTGGCTTTAGAGCCGTAACTTTTGACGAAGTAGCTGAAGCTTATACAGAACAAATAAAAGGCTTAGTAGATGGCGGCGTAAATATTATTTTGATAGAAACTATTTTTGATACGTTGAATGCAAAGGCGGCGATTTATGCTACTAAAAATTATTTTAGACAGAACCCCCCTTCGGGGGGCAGGGGGGCTTTACCAATTATGATTTCGGGTACTATCACAGATGCTAGTGGACGTACTTTAAGTGGACAAACTTTAGAATCATTTTACATTTCTGTAATGCATGCAAACCCAATTAGCGTAGGCCTTAACTGTGCTTTGGGTGCACAAGAAATGAGACCGCATGTAGAGGAGCTTTCGCAAATAGCAAGTTGCTTTACGTCTGCATATCCTAATGCTGGTTTGCCAAATGCTTTTGGTGAGTATGATGAACAACCGCATGAAACAGCACATATTATTGAAGAGTGGGCAAAAGAAGGTTGGTTAAATATTGTAGGTGGATGCTGTGGCACTACACCTGGGCATATAAAACATATAGCTGATGCGGTGAAAAATTTTAAGCCAAGGGTAATGCCTGAGTTGGTAGAAGAGTAAAAATGAATTTCCGATCCCTATTTTAGTAGGAATCGAAAATTGAAAAATATTAAAAATCCGAGACAGTGTCTCGGATTTTTGAAAGCATAAAATTAAAATGAGTAAAATAACAACAATACAACTTTTTAAAAATATAAAAACACTTGTAGAACAAAGCAAGCGTGAGTTGTATGTTATTGCCAATACCACACTTACAGAAACTTATTTTCATGTAGGAAGATTAATTGTAGAACATGAACAACAAGGAAGTAATAGAGCAAGCTACGCAAAAGAAACATTAATAAATTTATCTGCTAAACTTACAACATCATTAGGTAAAGGATTTTCAGTTGATAATTTAGAAAATATGCGGAAGTTTTATGTAGTGTATAAAGATGATTATTTAAAGCATATTAATAAAAATCAAAAATCCGAGACAGTGTCTCGGAAATTGAAGAAAGGAACAAAATCCGAGGCAGTGCCTCGGAAATCGGAAGTAATTGCAAAATCCGAGACACTGTCTCGGAAATTGAGTTTATCCCCATTTAAACTTACTTGGTCTCATTATATATTTCTTTCAAATATTGATATTGTTATAGAAAGAAAATTTTATGAAATAGAGGCTACCTCAGAAAATTGGAGCCTTAGAGAATTAAAACGACAATACGAAAGTGCATTATTTGAACGCCTTGCACTTAGTAGGGATAAGGCAAAAGTAAAAGAACTTGGTAAGAAAGGACAAGTAATACTAAAACCTTCTGATGCGGTGAAAGACCCATACATACTAGAGTTTTTAGACTTGCATGAAAAAGATTTTTACAGCGAAAATGATTTTGAACAAGCCATTATAAATAAGTTGCAAGGATTTTTATTGGAACTTGGCAAAGGATTTTTATTTGTAGATAGACAGAAAAGAATAAAAATGGATGGTGATGATTACAGCATAGATTTGGTTTTTTACAATAGAATATTAAGGTGCTTTGTATTGATAGATTTAAAAATAGGTACGCTACAACATAAAGACCTGGGACAAATGCAGATGTACGTAAATTATTATGATGAAGAAATAAAAGACGAAGCAGAAAGCAAAACTATTGGTATTATACTTTGCAAAAACAAAAAAGAAAGTACTATAAAATATACTTTAGGAAAAGGTAACAAACAAATATTTGCTAGCAAGTACAAAGTATTTTTTCCTGAAAAACAAATATTAAAATTGATACAAGAGAGCAGTAGGCCTCCCCTAACCCCTCCAAAAGAGGGGAAAAGAAAGCTAAATTGAAAAACTGAATTTGAACGGAGCGTCGCCACCGAAGTTCAATCAAGGCTCTACTGCTGACAAACAAAAAAGAAAATGAATACAATAAAACCATACTTAAGATTATCTGGTTTAGAACCTTTAATTGTACGTCCTGAAACTAATTTTATAAACGTTGGTGAACGTACCAATGTAACGGGCAGCAAAAAATTTGCAAGGCTCATAAAAGATGGTTTGTACGAAGAAGCCTTATCTGTGGCAAGACAACAGGTAGAAGGAGGTGCACAAATTATTGACATTAATATGGACGATGCCATGCTTGAAGGGAAAGAAGCAATGGTTACGTTTTTAAATTTGGTGCAAGCAGAACCGGATATTGCAAAAATTCCGATAATGATTGACTCTTCTAAATTTGAAATTATAGAAGCAGGGTTAAAATGTGTGCAAGGAAAATGTGTGGTGAATTCTATTTCGATGAAGGAAGGCGAAGAAAAATTTATAGAGCAAGCATTTATTTGTAAGAGCTACGGTGCAGCAGTAATTGTGATGGCGTTTGATGAAAGAGGACAAGCAGATACCAAAGAACGTAAAGTAGAAATTTGCCACAGAGCATATAAAATTTTGACAGAACAAGTGGGTTATGCACCACAAGAAATAATTTTTGACCCAAACATTTTTGCAGTAGCTACAGGTATTGAAGAACACAATAATTATGCAGTAGATTTTATAGAAGGTACAAGAGAAATAAAACGATTAATGCCGCTTGTAAAAGTGAGTGGTGGTGTGAGTAATGTATCGTTTTCATTTAGAGGAAACGACCATGTACGTGAGGCAATACACAGTGTGTTTTTGTATCATGCCATACAAGCAGGTATGGATATGGGCATTGTAAACGCAGGGCAGTTAGTGGTTTTTGATGATATAGAACCTACATTAAAACAACTTTGTGAAGATGTATTGCTCAATAAAAATAACGACAATAACGAAGCAACAGAAGCATTAATAAATTTTGCAGAAACCGTAAAAGCTAAAGGAAAAGAAATTGTAAAAGATGAAAGATGGAGAGAGGAAAGTGTGCAAAAAAGGTTGGCACATTCTCTGGTAAATGGCATTACAGATTATATAGATGCAGATACAGAAGAAGCTAGACTAGCATATGCAAGACCGCTTGAAGTGATTGAAGGACCTCTGATGGATGGAATGAATATAGTGGGTGATTTGTTTGGTGCAGGAAAAATGTTTTTGCCACAGGTAGTAAAAAGTGCTAGGGTGATGAAAAAAGCAGTAGCAGTGCTTACACCATTTATAGAGCAAGAAAAATTGGATAAACAAAATGCACATGCTGCCGCAGGTACTACAAATGAAGAAACTGCTGGTGCGGCAAAAATATTGTTAGCAACTGTAAAAGGCGATGTACATGATATTGGAAAAAATATTGTAGGTGTGGTACTTGGTTGCAATGGTTATGACATTATAGATTTAGGCGTAATGGTATCGGCAGATAAAATTTTAAGTGAAGCAAAAAAACACAATGTAGATATTATTGGATTGAGTGGATTGATAACACCATCACTTGATGAAATGGTGCATATTGGGAAAGAAATGACTAGGCTTAAAATGGATATTCCATTATTGATAGGCGGTGCTACTACAAGCCGTATGCACACTGCTGTAAAAATTGCTCCTGAGTATGAACATGGTGTAGTGCATGTGTTAGATGCAAGTAGGAGTGTAACTGTAGCAGGTAGTTTATTAAATAAAGAAAATAAAATTACTTTTCTTGATACTTTAAAAACAGAATACGATAATCTTAAAATAGATTTTGATAACAAGCGAACTGTAAAACAATTTTTGCCTTTTGCAGAAGCGCAAAAAAATGGAGCACAAATTGATTGGGAGAATTATAAACCTGTTGTACCATTATTTACTGGAACTAAAATATTTGAAACGTATTCATTAGCAGAAATTGCTGAATACATAGATTGGAAACCATTTTTTATTGCATGGGAATTGCATGGAAATTTTCCGCAGATATTATCAGATGAAGTAGTGGGTAAGCAAGCAACAGATCTGTATAATGATGCACAAAAATTATTAAAACAAATTGTTGATGAAAAATGGTTGAACGCAAAAGGGGTAATTGGTTTTTGGGAAGCAGAAAGAATAGCACCTGATACAGTCTCAATAAATAAAAATATTGAGTTGCAATTTTTAAGACAACAATCTAAAAAAGCGACTGGGCAACCAAACTTATCATTGGCGGATTTTATATGCCCAACCCCTACAAAAGCTTTAAATATTGAAGCTCCAACTAAAGCCCCTTCCCAAAGGGAAGGGGAGGAAAGTGTGGGCTTCGGATATCAATGGGCAGACCCTATAACTTATCCTTTGTTAAAAGAATATGCCTTGAAAAACAGAAATAATCCAACAGATGCAGAGGCTGCTTTGTGGGAATTAGTAAAGTCAAAAAAACTTGAAGGTTATAAATTTAGAAGGCAACATATAATTGGAAATTACATACCCGATTTAATTTGTTTAGACAGAAGATTAGTTATTGAAATTGATGGCTCAATTCATCAGCTACCTGAAAATAAGGAATCAGATGCGGTAAGAACAGAATGGTTGAATAGCAAAGGTTTCAAAGTTATTCGATTCACAAATGATGAAGTATTAGGAACTACAGACAAAACCTTAGAGCTAATAGTAACAACTTTAAAAGAGCAACCAAGTATAAAAAAAACTAACAATCTAAGTTCCCCCATCGGGGGACAGGGGGCTTGGGGGGCAGATTTCATGGGTGCATTCTCCGTAACAATTGAAGGTATAGAAACCCACATAAAAAGATTTGAAGAAAACTTAGATGATTATAATAAAATAATGCTACAAGCATTGGCAGATAGATTGGCTGAAGCCTTTGCAGAAGTGTTGCATAAAAAAACGAGAACAGATTTTTGGGGTTATGAAAAAGAGGAGCAACTTACAAACGAACAATTAATAAAAGAAGAATACGCAGGCATTCGCCCAGCTCCTGGTTATCCTGCATGCCCAGACCATACAGAGAAATATAAATTATTTGAATTACTTGGTGGAGAAGAAGCTACAGGTATTCATCTTACTGAATCATTGTCAATGTATCCTGCATCATCCGTTTGTGGTTGGTATTTTGCACACCCTCAAAGCAAGTATTTTGGTGTGGGTAAAATTGATAAAGACCAGTTTGATGATTATACTGCTCGTAAACAAATGAGCAAAGATGAGATGGAAAGATGGTTGAGGCCGATTATTGAATAATCTTTATAATTATGTAAATTTGATAAAATGAAATTTTATGGTACAAGCAACTAATGATAAAATTTACACTGTAGATGAATACATTTTGTTGGATGAAGCATCTGGCATACGACACGAATTTATTAATGGTCAATTATACGATATGTCTGGAGCAAGCGATTTACATAATGAAGTAGGTTTCAACCTTACCTTACTTTTCAAAACTCTATTAGGAAAAAAGGGGTTTAAAGTGTATATGGAAAGTGTAAAATGTAAAATTCAGGGAGAAGAATATTACACCTATCCCGATGTTTTTATTACCAATAATGAAAGAGACAACGAAAACAAATACGTCAAGCAACATCCATCTTTAATTGTAGAAGTATTAAGCGACAGTACAAGAAAATATGATTCGGTAGATAAGTTTATTCAATATCAAAAAATTGATTCGTTACAATATTATATTTTGGTAGAGCCTGAAGTTTTTTCTGTGCATTGTTTTAGTAAAGATGAACAGGGAGAGTGGCAAGCAGCTATCTATACAAAATTGGATGAAGTAATTGATTTAAAATCTCTATCTATCCAACTGCCATTGCAAGCTATTTATAAGCCATAAAATATACAAATCATAATGTAAAGGATTACAAAACATTAAATGCAAGCTCTATTTTATGAATTATCATTTAATTATCTTCTAAAAAAACTTATTCAAAAAATGGCGCTAAAACAAATAGAACACGGTAGTAATGAGTATTTGCAAATGGTAAATCTTAGGGATAGTGTGCTAAGGAAACCACTAGGTTTAACTTTTAGCCATGATGAATTATTGATAGAAAAAAATGAGATTTTAATAGTATGTACAGAAGAGGATAAGATGCTTGGGTGTTGTATGCTTGTAAAAGTGAATAATGACACTTTAAAACTTAGGCAAATGGCAGTAGCACCGAATTTGCATGGCAAAGGAATAGGGGCTTCAATTATTAATTTTGCTGAAAACTTAGCGAAAGACAAAGGCTTTAAAAAAATGACCATGCACGCTAGAGATACTGCAATTGGTTTCTACGAAAAATTTGGATATCAAATAATAGGAAAGCAATTTATAGAAGTTAACACTCCACATCATTTAATGGAGAAGTTATTGTAATTCTTACACTGCAAAACTCTCTCCACAACCACAGCTCCTACTAGCATTTGGGTTATCAAAGTAAAATCCTTTGCCATTTAGGCCATCACTAAATTCTAACTCTGTATTTACTAGGTATAAAAAGCTTTTTAAATCACATACAATTTTTACACCTTTATCTTCAAACACTTGGTCCATTGGTTTTACTTCGTTATCAAAATCCATTTTGTAACTCAATCCACTACAACCCCCACCTACTACACCTACTCGAAGAAAGTACGAAGCATCATCTGATACGCCGCTCTCTTGCATAAGGTTAATTACCTTATTCTTCGCTTTGTCACTGATGTAAATGCTATTGTCAGCCCCCCTGCCCCCCAAAAGGAGGTTCTGAGTGTCTGCCAATACTGCATTTGAAATAGTATTTGAAGTTTGGGTTTCTACCATTTTAAGATTCTTGTGAAAAAAATTACAATTACTGGATGTTAAAAGTACTTTAAATTATTTAAGAGTAAAGTCCTCCATGGGGGATTTAGGGGACTCCTAATGTACTACACTCTCTTCAAACGAAAATAATTCCATACCATTCTTAGCACGGTAATCGTTTATAGCAGCTTTTATAGCATCTTCTGCTAATACAGAGCAATGTATTTTTACTGGGGGCAGATTTAGCTCTTCCACAAAATCCATATTGTCAACCGTAATAGCTTCTGCAATACTTTTTCCTTTTAACCACTCGGTAGCCAACGATGAAGATGCAATAGCAGAGCCACATCCAAAGGTTTTAAATTTTGCATCTGTAATTACACCTGTAGCATCATCCACCTGTATCTGAAGGCGCATTACATCTCCACATTCCGGTGCACCTACAAGACCTGTACCTACGTTTTTATCTGATTTATCAAGCGTACCTACATTTTTAGGATTTTGATAATGATCTATTAATTTTTCTGAGTATGCCATGGTATTAATTTTATAATTTGATAATTAGCTAACGGGCTAATTAAAGATTTTTTAATTGTAAGTTAAATTATTGCTGGTTTTAAATCGTTATTTTCTTCTATTCTTAACATTCTAATATCTCGAAAGCAAGTTGCAAACCACACATATTGTTTGGCAAGCCTTTGTACAACTAGTACACATTGTACTGCATCAATTTTATCATTTCCAAAATAAACACTTCCTTGCATCCAAGTAAAATTGTTCTGTTCCATGAATTTTCTTACATCTCCGTAAGCATTGGGTACATTATTCTCATGGTAATTGTCGTGTAAACAATTAGTATCTATATCAAAAGTTATCGCATACATAATTATTATTTTTTTATTCGTGCATTAGTAAAGTTAGCTACACTATCACATTAGCTAATTAATGATGCGCCCACTCTATACTATTCAAATCAATTCCCTCTTTATACATTTCCCAAAGCGGACTCATTTCTCTTAACTTTATAACCGTATCACTTATTGCCTTCACAGTATAATCGATTTGCTCATCGTTCGTAAATCTTCCAAGACCAAAACGAAGTGAACTATGTGCCAAATCATCGCCCAAGCCCAATGCTTTTAAAACATACGATGGCTCCAACGATGCAGAAGTACAAGCCGAGCCACTGCTTAATGCAATATTTTTATTGAAACCCATTAACAATCCTTCACCTTCTACATGCTTAAAAGAGATATTGGTTACATGTGGTAAACGATGTTTAGTACTACCATTTATGTATGCTTCTTCTAACAACATTAAAGCCGTTTCTAATTTATCTCTCATCTTGCTGATACGTTTTGTATCTGCTTCCATATCTTGCATACAAAGCTCACAAGCTTTACCAAATCCTACAATGCCTGGTACATTTAATGTTCCGCTTCGCATACCACGTTCGTGGCCACCACCATCCATTTGTGCAGTTACTTTTACACGTGGGTTTTTTCTGCGTACATACAATGCCCCTACTCCCTTAGGTCCGTACATTTTGTGTGCAGTAAAAGCCATAATATCTATGCCATCTTTTATAACGTTCACTGGTATTTTACCAACAGCTTGCACCGCATCTGTAAAAAATAGTACACCATGCTTTTTAGCAATTGCACCTATTTCTTGCACTGGGTTTATCACACCAATTTCATTGTTGGCATACATTATAGAAATCAAAATGGTATTAGGCTTTATAGCTGCTTCCAATTCTGCCAAGTCTATTAACCCCTCTGCATTTACTTCTAAGTAAGTCACCTCTCCGCCAATTTTTTCTAGGTGCTTGCAAGTGTCTAACACAGCCTTATGCTCAGTAGTAGCGGTAATTATATGATTTCCTTTTTGTGCATACATTTCAAAAACACCCTTTATACCAAGATTATCGCCTTCAGTAGCGCCACTTGTAAAAATAATTTCTTTCGGGTCTGCACCTATCAATTTTGCCACTTGCTCACGAGCATAATCCACAGCTTCCTCAGCCTTCCAACCAAAAGGGTGGTTACGGCTTGCCGCATTACCATAATCTTCTAAAAAGTATGGGGTCATGGCCTCCAAAACCCTTGGGTCCATTGGCGTAGTAGAGTTGTTATCTAAGTAAATCGGTAATTTTAACATCTATCTTTTTATAATTTATATGCAAATTTACTACAAACGGCTTACTTTGGGTTTGCTAAATAAGAAATAAATAGAAACCCATGTTTAAACCTGAACATATTGGAATTGCTGTAAAAGATTTATCAATATCTGTACCGCTGTTTGAAAAACTGCTTAATAGTCAGTGCTACAAGACAGAAACCGTAGAAAGCGAAGCCGTAAAGACTGCTTTTTTTAAAACAGGAGACACCAAAATTGAATTGGTACAAAGCAATACTGAAGATGGTGTAATTGCAAGGTTTATAGAACGCAAAGGCGAAGGCATGCACCATATTGCTTTTGAAGTGGCGGATATCGAAGCCGAAATGGCTCGTTTACAAGCAGAAGGGTTTGTTATGTTAAACGAAAAACCAAAAATAGGCGCCGATAATAAACTCGTATGTTTTTTACATCCTAAGGGTACGAATGGAGTGTTGGTGGAGTTGTGCCAAGAAATTAAAGAGTTGAAGATTGTTGAAAATTATTTGAAGGGTTGAAGAATTACAAGAAGTAAAATGTACCTGTTACAGAAATTATTAAATATGCCAGAAAATTAGATTATAAAATCTTTAAGAAATCAAGATTGGCAGGTACGATTTTTGCAAATGTAAAGCCACCTTTATAAAAATCTTCTGGCTTTAAAAAAAAGAATTTGATAATAAAGTGCAATGTGTTTTGTAAGACCATTTTTATCCTCTATATCGCTTTATTTTTTATAAATAACTACACAACTATTTGCATTTAAAGTAATTTCATTCTCAATAATTGATTCTTCAAATTTATTATTTAATATAACCGTTTTCCATCCACTACTATTTATTTTTATTTTTTGTGATGAACTATTTCCATTAAACCAAACTTGTATTTTTTTCCAACTATCATTTACCGCAGCGCCATTTAGTTCATAGCCTATAACACCAGCAGGTTGATTGTCTATAAAACGTAGGTTGGCTTTTATACTAGCAGTAGTAGGCAAACGAAATGAAGGGTGCTCCTTACGCA
>JANXOQ010000468.1 GCA_025357775.1 Ferruginibacter sp.
CTTCTTTTTACTTTACGCACTTGCTCTGCTTGCTGCTCTATACTCATATTTTTGTGCAAAATACCAAGCCCACCTTCTCTTGCTAGTGCTATGGCAAGTGTGGCTTCGGTTACAGTATCCATTGCTGCACTAAGAAGCGGCACATTTAGTGTAATGTTTTTGGTAAGCATTGTTTGAATGTTCACGTCTCTTGGTAGTACCTGCGAGTAAGCAGGCATTAGTAAAACATCGTCAAAGGTGAGACCTTCGCCAAAAAATTTGTTTACTTTACTGGTTGTGTTAGATTTTCTTATTGCCATAGGCAAAGATAAGAAGGTTCAATTAAAGTTCAAATTTGAACGCAAAATTACGTTTGGTAGGTAAAGAACTTTATGTAAAAAAGGAAGAAGATGATAATCTGCTTTTACTAAGCAAAAGAGGTGAAGAAATATTAAAAATAAAAGCAGTGGGACTAACAAAAAAACAAATAGAAGAACAACTTTTTATTAGTGTAAATACGGTGCATAGCCATAGAAAAATTACATACAAAATTGAATATAAAAAACGGCTATGCTTATTAGATACCCATTAAAAATGAAACAATTTAATTTTTACCTCCCAAAACTATCCCCAAAATCGTTTGCATATTGTTCATACTTTTTTATGATTACAATATTTTTCTTTTCAATTTCTGTAAGCATACTTCTAACATCTACTTTGTTAGGCACGTACCAATCTAAGTTTTCAAATTGCTGGCGCAAATCTCTTTTTTGAAAACAATACCCATGCCTTGCAAAAATTTCATTGCGCATAAAAAGTAAATCACTTATCAAAAGGTTAGATACATCTTCGTCCTTTAATAACCTTTTTGATGCTTGTGGAAACACTCCCACGTCTACCAAATACTTGTACTCTTTTCTATCTAAAGTAAATGTTTTTTCGTTTACAGTTGCTTTAGAATTAATTGGTTTCCATGAGCCTAATAATTCGTTTGGCTTATTTAGGTTTACAGACATTTCAAACACACCATCATTTTTATCTGTACCAGGCTCTTTTGCATTTATTTTTATTGTTTCTCCAGTTTGTGTAAATGTGCCTGCAAAAGGTCTATTATTTCCACCAACAATACTTCTGCCTACAATGGTATCGCCCAGTGCCCTTGTGATAAGCAATGTAATTTTATTTGCACCAAAACTACCTACATAACTACCTAAAATATTTACTGCTTTTTCAACTGTATTAAGTACAATATTTTCACCTGTATATACTTGTACATTTTCAGTTGTTTTATCTTTTTTTGAAATATTGCAGGCACTAAATGATATAGCAATTACTAAAAAGGCTTTTGAAAAAATTTTCATTTTTTAATGTTTTGCGTAAATTACGACTTTGAAATATACAAGCAAAAATATTATCGTTGTTTTTTTACTAGCGGCACTAGCCTTTTTTTCTTTTTTGATGCTGCAAATTATTTGGACATATGTACCAATGCACAGCGATACTGGTTTTTTGCAATTAAAACAATCTTACTTACATATTACTGAGTGGCGCATTGCTTTTTACACTCATGTGTTTACAAGCATGCTGGTGTTGTTTGCTGGTTTTACACAATTTTCGCAAAGTTTTCATAGAAAATATAAAAGCCTTCATAAAAAATTAGGTTATGTATATGTAATAAATATTTTGTTGGTTACAGGACCAGCAAGTTTGTTGATGAGTTTTTATGCTAACGGAGGTTTATCATCAAAAATTGCATTTGTATTGTTAGCTATTTTATGGATATATTTTACTGGTATTGGAGTTTACAAAGCCATTAAAAAAGATTTTGTAGCCCACCGTATTTTTATGATACGCAGTTTTGCATTGACGCTTTCTGCCATTAGCCTACGTATATGGAAAGTAATATTTGCAGCTACTACAGATATTCCGCCAATGGATAGGTATAAGATAATTGCATGGCTTGGATGGGTTTTGAATTTGTTGATTGCAGAGTGGATTATTTATAATACCCATCTATCTACCCCGAAGGGAGAAGAAACAAAATAAATTAATAGGATTAAGTAGATTGTTCTCAAATGCCTTTACTGTTTGTATTTGCGATAAGTACTCACCTAAATTTTAGGCTTAACCCGAGCTTGTCGAAGGCGAATTACACTCTGAAAATCATTACTTTG
>JANXOQ010000015.1 GCA_025357775.1 Ferruginibacter sp.
TAAAAAAATAAAAAATTGTAATTAAGAAATATCTATTGCTTGCCAGCGTTTTTTAAAATACTTAAAAAGCAAAAAACAACCCGTTATAAAAATACAATAGTATCCAATATTTATTAGTGTTGGGGTACTATCAAACAAGCCGTATTTTAAATAAAGCCCAATAAATATATTAATCAATAACCATAGTATTATTGATGAAACTGTTTGTACAATTAGTACTAAAAAGTTTTTTGAATCATCTTCCATTCCCATAGCAATATAATTATTTTAGTAAAATATTTTTTAGTTCGTAACCGCTTCCATTAAAAACATTAAAATCTACATTTGTTCTTATACCAGTTACATGTCCGCTTTCGCTGTGCTGCCAAAAAACCCAACTGCGTTTTATATTTGGTTTATCTTTTTCTAGGTAATGTGCCACCCACAAAGGGTACTCATCAAACCTGCCAGTAAGATAAGTTTTATAAAAATCGGCACTGGTATAAATAATGGGTTTTACTTTATACTTTTTTTCAATAATCGTTAGCCAATCTGCTAATCTATCTTGCAAGTCAATCAATGAAGCGCCATAAGTTTTTTCTACATCAAGTACAGGCGGTAAATCACCTTTTTTCAAATTTACCGCATCTATAAAATTTTGTGCTTGTAGCTTTCCACTTTTGCTAGCTATAAAAAAATGATATGCTCCCCTTGCTATACCTGCCTCTAGAGCGCCTTCCATGTTATCTTTAAAATTTTCATCTACGTTATTTATACCTTCAGTAGCTTTTAAAAATGCAAAATTTAAGTAAATATCTTTTACCCTCATTTCTTTTACTAGCTTCCAGTCTATATCATCTTGGTAGTGGCTTACATCAATACCATGTATACTGTAATTAGTGGGGATATCAATACCAAACTCTTTGTAATGTACAAAGCTGGCTTTAAAAAAACGTTGTTTAATATACCATGCGGCAATTGCAAATAAAGCCATAAATAATACTGTATAAAAAATTTCTTTGCCAAAGCCCTTCACCTTTTTAGCCATAAATATTGTTAAAATTGTACTGTAAAATTAAGAACAGTTTTTATAAAAGTGAAATGAAAAAATTTGTTATAGAAGATTTATAGAAAAATAGTTATGATATTATAATATATTTTCAAATTTAT
>JANXOQ010000016.1 GCA_025357775.1 Ferruginibacter sp.
CTGCAATACCTGTAAATCTTTCGGTACAAAATAGCCCTGTTGCAGGCACAACTGGTTTAACATATCAATGGCAGTCTTCTTCAACTGGACTTGTAGGATCTTACACAAATATTGCAGGTGCTACATCTACAACATATACTATTGCTAGCCAAACTGTGAGTACATATTACCAGCTAGTTGTTGCTTGTTCTGGCGGAAGTACTACAAATTCAACTCCATTACTAGTTCCAATTTCAACATCTTGTTATTGTAATGCAGGTGCTACTAGTACAGCTTTTGAAAAAATAGGTAATTTTACATTTTCAAATGTTAACAGAACTTCTACATCAACTGCTGGGTATGAAAACTTTTTAACAGATACTGCTGTAGTAATACAAGGCCAAACTTTACCAGCTACAACTACAATTTCTAATGCTTTCGGTTCCGATCAGGTAATTATTTGGATTGACTTTAATAAAAATGGTAGTTTCAATGATCCTGGCGAATTGGTTTATACCTCTCCGTTAGGGACTGGTCCTCATACTGGTAGCATTACCATACCAGTTACAGCTCCTACAGGTACAACAAGAATGAGAGTAAGAATGCATGATACTGGTTTGGGGCCAAATGCTACGTCTTGCGGAAATTCTACATACGGTCAAGTTGAGGATTATACAGTGAAGATAAATCCATGTTTCCCTGTAACATTTACAGCACAGCCTCCAGCAACTACAACTGCATTGTGCGGTGGTAGTGCAACCATCAGTGTAGCGGCTACAGGCTCATTGCCTTTGTACAACTGGCAGTATAAAACATCAGCTACTGGTGTTTGGCTAAATGTACCTGCTGCTGCTCCCTACAGCGGTACTAATAGTAATACATTAACCATTAATCCTATCAATAGCTCATTTGTAGGTTATCAATACAGAGCTACTGTTGCTGGTGCATGCTCGGCTGTTGATTTCTCTAATCCAAGCATTATAGCAATTACACCAATACCTGTAAGCATTACGCCAACTAGTGCAACAATTTGTGCAGGTGGAGTACAACAAATAACGATTAACAATATAGCATCTCCAGTTGCAGGAAGTGTTACAGTAAATTCTGCTTTCGCTACTCCTATTGCAATACCAGATGCTGGTGGTGCTTCTCCTTTCCCAGTAGTTGACACTACTGTGTTAGCAGGTATTAACAGCACCCTAGCCGTAACAGTGCCAGCTGGTGCTACAGTTACAGGTGTGAGTGTAAGAATGAGTGGAACTCATACATACTTTGGAGATTTGATTATGTCTTTAAAAGCACCAAACGGCGGCATTGTTAATCTTGATTACTTTCTTACAGTAACTGGTGGTGGAG
>JANXOQ010000068.1 GCA_025357775.1 Ferruginibacter sp.
CAAAAATCCTCTCAGTTGTTCACCAGTTACATTTTTATCTTTACTTAATACCGAAATTTGTTCTGCTAAGTTTTTTAACTCACGCACATTTCCAGGAAAACCATAATTAGAAATAATATGCTTAGCGTTATCATCTAATTGTACAGAACCAGTTTTGTATTTATCCGCAAAATCTGCTGTAAATTTTCTAAAAAGTAAAATGATATCTTCTTGCCTATCTCTTAGTGCTGGCACTCTAATTGGCACTGTATTTAATCTATAATATAAATCTTCTCTAAAACGACCTCTACTAGTGTATTCTAGTAATTCCTTATTGGTAGCAGCTATTACTCTAACGTCTGTTTTTTGAACCTTGCTACTTCCTACACGTATGTACTCACCAGTTTCTAATACTCGTAATAGCCTAGCTTGTGTACCTATTGGCATTTCGCCTATTTCATCTAAAAAAATTGTACCACCATTTACGGTTTCAAAATAACCTTTTCTGCTATCTACAGCACCAGTAAATGATCCTTTTTCATGTCCAAATAATTCAGAGTCAATCGTACCTTCTGGTATAGCACCACAATTTACTGCTATAAATGGGTTGTGCTTGCGTGAGCTTAAGGCATGTATAATATGTGCGAAAACTTCTTTACCTACCCCACTTTCGCCATTTATAAGAACACTCAAATCTGTATTTGATACTTGGCTTGCTACATTAAGTGCATGGTTTAATCCTGGCGAATTGCCTATTATTCCAAATCTGTTTTTTATTGATTGTAATTCCATTTTATTTATTTGCTAAAATATTTTCTACCTCTTCTTTTAATAATGGAAGATTCTTTTGTAAAATAATGAGTAATCTTGGGGCATCTATTTTATCATAATCATGCACCAAAATATTTCTTAATCCTATTATTTGTTTTATATTAGTTATTGCTAAATCCTTATCAAGTTTGTCTGCTTTTGATAATGCTTCACCAATAATACTCAATGCTCTTTCTACAGACCATTTATTAATAGGCTTGCTAATATTATTCAAAGTAATATCATTTGAAAAAGTCTCCAATTCTTCAATATATAGCAACACATCACTAAGATATTTTTCAATTGAATGATTGCCCATAAATAAGTGTTTTAGTTTTCTCCATTTCCCTCATAAAATATTTATTTTTAAATTCTTGATTTGGAATTAAATCAACTTTTTTATTAAAAAGTTTTTCAAGCTCTTCTTTCAAATTGAAATAAACAACATTTGGGTCATAAGGAATGTCGTTAAGATTGTTGAAATTAAAACCTGTATAATCCATTTCGTATAACAAGTCTATATCACTATCAGAAGTAAAATCTCCACATATAACAGAGCCAAATGCATACATTTTTTTTATAAAATGAAGTTTGCACAATGCTTGTACATTATCAATATTTTTCTCTAAAACTTCTTGCATTATAGAATTTATTATTTATTTCACAACCTCCCCAAACAGCGTACCAGCGGTACAATGCGTAATCCTCACCATCACATAATCTCCCTTTACAAAATTTTCTTTTGCAAAAATTACTACTTTATTTTGGTCTGTTCTGCCCTGTAATTGTAATTCACTTTTTTTGGAGAAACCTTCAACCAATACTTTAAATGTTTTGCTTACTTCTTTTTCCATATTTCTAAGGGAATGTCCTCGATACAAATCTACCAATTCTTGCAATCTTCTTTTTTTTATTTCCAAAGGTACATCATCTTCAAACCTACGAGCAGCCAATGTTCCAGGTCGTTCACTGTAAAAATATAAATAGGCTAAATCATATTTGCAATAATCAAATAACGATAAAGTATCCTGATGGTCTTCTTCGGTTTCTGTACAAAAACCTGTAATCATATCGGTAGATATTGCACAATCTGGTATTAGTTCTCTAATTCTATCTACCTTAGCCATATACCACTCACGGCTGTACGTTCTGTTCATTAATTGCAATACTCTTGTACTACCGCTTTGTACAGGTAAGTGTATGCAATTACAAATATTGTCGTATTTTTTTATGACAAATAACACATCATCCGTAATATCTTTTGGATGAGATGTGGAAAAACGTACACGAAGTAATGGAGAAATTAAGGCAACCATTTCTAAAAGGTTTGCGAAAGTAATGGCCTCATTGCCCCCCAAAGCCTCACCTATCCTCCCCACAGGGGAGGGAAACGGAGAAGATTGTAGCGAAGAAGGTTTTGAAATTCCATCTACTAGAATATAATCTTTAGTATGTGCATTATTTTCTATTTTCTGACTAACATCTTGTGTCTCATGTCTTACATTTTGTGTCTCAAGTCTTGTGTCTAATATCTTGTGTCTAATATCTTGCTTCTCATATCTTGTGTCTACAAAATGGTAACTATCCACATTCTGCCCAAGCAAAGTAATTTCTCTATAGCCATCGTTAAATAAAGCTTCACATTCTTTCACAATACTATAAGCATCTCTACTACGTTCTCTACCTCTTGTAAATGGTACTACACAAAAGGAACACATATTATTGCAACCTCTCATTATACTTACAAATGCAGTAACCCCATTGCTATTCAGCCTTATTGGTGCTATATCAGCATATGTTTCATCTCTGCTCAATAAAACATTTACCCCTTTTTGCCCACCACTTGCTTCTTCTACTAGGCTTGGTAAGCTTCGGTAAGCATCTGGCCCTACTACAATATCCACCAATTTTTCTTGTTCTATAAATGTAGCTTTTAACCTTTCTGCCATGCAGCCTAGTACACCTACTACCAAGCCTGGATTTAATTTTTTTATTTTTCTAAATTCTGTAAGTCTTTTACGAATTGTATCTTCTGCTTTTTCTCTTATGCTGCAAGTGTTTACCAATATTAAATCAGCAAGTTCTGGTTGTTTTACTGCTCCAAATCCTTCGGCACCAAGTATAGATGCTACTACTTCGCTATCTGCAAAGTTCATAGCACAGCCATAACTCTCTATGTAAAAAGATTTTGCTGGTTTATCCAATGCACTTGTTTGTGGAAAAAATGCTTCTCCTTGTCTTGCTTCGTCGTGTTGCTTTATGGTAAGCGTATCCTGCATTGTGTATTAAAAATTAGTATGCAAAGATATGTTTTTGGAGGATAGGAATGACAGGTTGGCAGAAGAATTTGTCCTAATTTCTATTTCAGCATTGACGAAAAAGCTACATTTTTTTACTTTATTATTTTACATCAGGAAATAAATATGATTCTATCAATTAAATTATCAAAGTGAATTTTGCTAAGCAAAATTCTAAAAGATTGTTATTTGAAATCCGATTTAAGAAACTTTTAAAATTTTTCTTCATAATAAATTCTAATCAATCAAATTTTTTTGGATAAAAATTATTTGATAATTGGAATAAGGTAAGAATATGTTTAGAGTAGATAAACATTTTTTACTATTTTTATCAAATGGTAGAAAGTATTGAAATATCAAATTTTAAATCTATAAAAAAAGTAAAACTAGATTTAGGAAGGGTTAATATTTTTATTGGTGAGAATGGAAGTGGAAAATCTAATGTTTTAGAAGCAATTGGAT
>JANXOQ010000090.1 GCA_025357775.1 Ferruginibacter sp.
AAGTAAAGATAAAAATGTAACAGGAGAACAACTGAGAGGATTTTTACCAAACAATAATAACCCACGCTTGCCTGTATTGGCCAATAATCCAAATCAAGAAAATTCACAATCAGAATTTGCTAATGAAAGAGAAATATTATACAAACTGTTTTTTGACATGAAGAAAGATGTTAATGAATTGAAAAAAATGTTTTTTGATATTTTGCAAAACCCAACCCAAGTACCATCGGCAGCAAGCTTTGCAAACGATAATAATTTTAGAGAAATACAAACTGTTAATACAAATTACAATAACAGTAATTCACAACCAGTAATTTTACAGCACGACGGAAATAATAATACCAACGGAGCACAAGTTATACAAGTACATGAAGATGTAGAAGAGTCTTTAAGTATTATTGATAAAGAAAAAGAGCTCATTATAAAAGCATTGAAAAAGCACAGAGGAAAAAGAAAAGATGCATCTAAAAATCTTGGAATAAGTGAAAGGACTTTGTATAGAAAATTGAAGGAATATGATATAGAGGATCTTTAGGTTTTGTGGCAAAGCTGTGAATTTTTTAATTCGGAATATCGTAATAATGAAAATACTTTTAAATATTTGAGTATGTTTATTGAATATTGAATATTTTAATTTTAAACAATGAGAAAAAAAAAAGTTAACGTCATTCTTATTTTAAGTTTTTTTTTATTTAACCACGCAACTTGTAAGTATTCTTTTAAAGATGTGGCACCTATACCTATAGAAATTAAAAATTTTAGGGTACAACAATTGGGTAATAAAGCCCAATATATTAATCCACAATTGAGCCCAAATCTTACAGAAAAGTTAAAACAAAAAATAATAAATACCACAAGGCTACGTCAGATAAATGATGATGATGCTGATTATGATATTAGTGGGTATATTTCACAATATTCAACAGCAACTGTAAATATTACCAATGGAGAATCTGGCACTAATAGATTGACGGTGGGCTTTCATTTAATTTTTAAAAACAATAAGGATGATAAAAAAAACTTTGAAGCAGATGTAAGCAGGAACGAAGACTTTGCAGCAACAAAATCCTTGCAAGAAGCAGAAAATGAAATAACTGAAAGGTTAGTAAAAAACTTGGCAGATGAAATTTTTAATAAAATTTTTTCTAATTGGTAAAAAATTAATTTAGATAATGCAACAACAACTTTATAATATAGTTTTTAATAAGTCTGATGGGGATTGGGATAATAGTTCTTTTTTAAAAAATATTTTGGAAGAATACCCATATTTTGGATTGGCTCATTTTTTTAATTTAAAAAATACTTCTACTTCAAAAAATAGCTATGATGCTGTAGCTGCAAAAACTGCTTTGTTTTTTAACTCTCCGTTTTTATTACAACTTAATTTGAATATTAAAGAAGAAAAAGTTGCAATAACAGATTTAATTAATGAAGTAATAATTGAAAATAGTAATACCAATCAAAACGAAAATCTTATTGTTTTGCAGGTAATCGAAGTATCATCAAAAAATTTTAAAAACATAAGTCATAAGGAAAATATAAGTGACGAAAAAAATGATTCACTTTTAATAGAAAACATTGAAAAGAAAGAATTTGAAAATGAAATTTTACATGTAAATGAAGAAACTATAATAAGCAAAGCAACAGAGCAAACAATTACAGACGAAAACAAAACAAAATTTGAAAAAGAGGAAATGTTGTTTGAACCTTTATCTGCGTCAGATTATTTTGCTTCGCAAGGCATTAAATTGAGCGATGTTGTTTTTAATGATGATAAACTTGGAAAGCAACTTAAAAGTTTTACAAGTTGGTTAAAAACAATGAAAAAAGTGCATCCAAACAAATTACCTTTAGTAAATACAATTGTAGAAGCTAAAATACAAAGCCAAGCTGCAAAAAGCAATATAGAGGAAGATGTAATAACAGAATCAATGGCAGAAGCTTATGCACTTCAAGGCAAATACATAAGGGCAATTGAGGTGTATGAAAAATTAAGTTTGCAAAATCCTGCAAAAAGTGCTTACTTTGTAGCTAAAGTTGAACAACTAAAAAATTAATATGTTAGCATTATTTGGAATTTTAATTATAGTAGCATCAGTAGTACTTGGATTTATAGTATTGATTCAAAACCCAAAAGGGGGTGGAGTTTCA
>JANXOQ010000109.1 GCA_025357775.1 Ferruginibacter sp.
CACCTTGAGTGGGTTGATTGCTCAAAATATTTTGATTGCTTTTATTGCGCAAGCCCGCAAGGTAAGTGAGTTTACCGTTTTTACTTGCACCTTCTAGCTGTAGCCCTTGCTCCAATAAACTTATATAACTATTACCTGCAAAACGAGTAGGTTTTTTGTATTGAATATCAAGCACGCTACTCATTTTATCACCATACTTGCTTTGAAAACCACCTGTATAAAAATTTACATTCTTGGTCATATCAGGGTTTATCATACTCAACCCCTCTTGTTGTCCACTGCTTACAAGGTATGGTCTGTATATTTCAAAATCATTAATATAAATTAAGTTTTCATCGTAGTTGCCACCACGTACATTGTATTGCGAAGTCAGTTCGTTGTTGCTTCCCACCAAGGTTTTTATTAACCCTTCCACCCCACCAACTGTGCTGGGTAAAATAACCGCCGTTTTTGGATTTATTTTTATTAGTCCTATTTCTTTCCTTTCTTTTTCTGAACCAATTACTACTGCATCTAAAACCTTTCCACTTATTTTTAATTGTATTAAAATATTTTCAACTTCATCTCCACTCAAGTAAAAATTCTTTTGCTGATCTACAAAACCTGCATAAGAAAATATAAGTGCCAACGATTTTTTAGCGGGCACTCTTATGGAAAAAGTACCACTATCACTGGATAAAATGCCACTGTTTTTTCCTAAAACAATAATAGAAACTTTATTTAGAGGTATTTCATTTTCATCTACTACTTTGCCAGTAATTGTTGCATATTTTGATTGTGAAATTGCAGTTATAGAAATAAAGCAACATAGAATACTTATAAAAAATCTCATAGGTTGAAGGTAGAAAAAAATATTTAATGAGTAGTAAAAGAATGAAAAATCAATTTTAGTAATACAAAATTATTTTTCTTTTATAAATTTTACAATGGCTTGTACCAATTCATTTTTAATAGGTTCATTTGGAATACTGTTGTAAGTGGCCGCATTTTTATTTCTATCTTCAGCACCTTCTTTTAACACATGGCTCATTCCTTTAATTAAAACTAATTTACTCTGTTTGCAAAATTTATGCAAATTTTCTGCTTGCTCCACTCCTACTTGTATATCTGTAGTACCATTCAGTATCAATACTGGTATTGTCAATTTTGCAATTTCTAATGCAGGTTCATACGTAAACCAATTCATTAAATAAGGCTGTAAAGTTGGGCTAAAAATAGAATAAAATTCTTTGGGTACATTGGTCAATAATTTACCAGATATTAACGTATCAAGCCTCGTTAACAAAGCTTCTCTATAAGCTTCTGGCTGTGCAGAAAATTGTTTTTTTAGTACCATTTGTATTGGAAACCCAGCACCAGCTAGAGAAATATATTTATTAGCTTTTGCATTTTTAGCAGCTATCATACCTACCAATGAGCCTTCGCTGTGCCCCGCTACTATTACTTTGCTAAAACGTACATCTTTTTGTAAAAGTTTAATCCAATCGGTAGCATCGTCTATATAATTTTTAAATCTAAAATCTGTTATGCTTTTTACAGCACCAATACTTTTTCCTGCACCACGCTTGTCAAATCGCAATGATGCAATACCATACTTGAGCAAACTATCCGCTAATATTTTATATGAATTTGCAGTTAGAGCTTTGCCGGTATTACCATTTCTATCAGTAGGCCCAGAGCCAGCAATTATGAGCAATACAGGCATAGTTTTATTTACTGTAGGTACTGTAAGTGAGCCGTAGAGCTTGCCTGTAGCAGTTTCTAAAATTATATTATCGGCAGTAACTACGGTATCTTTTATAGATTGTGCAAATGAATAATTTGTGATAACAATAAGCACTAGAAACAAAACTTTTTTCATAATTATATTTTATAAATCAAAAATAAAATATTTATTGGAAGAATAATTTGAAACTATTTATTCTTAGGAATTATAAAATATTTACCAAAACCAAGAAGGGGTTTAGCCTAGGTAACTATGGATGAAACATTTTGTTCGTCATAAAGCATATCTAATGCAAAATCTATTGCATAATAAAAGCTAAATAGCTAACTACTATTGAACGGAGCGTCGCCAATGCAGTTCAATCAGGGTTAATAAGCCCGTAAAACAGCAATAAAAATTTACGCTAGTAAATTATATAGATAAACTTTCTATAAACTAATGGCTAAACAAATACAAATGCTATATTTTTGTTGCCATGGC
>JANXOQ010000144.1 GCA_025357775.1 Ferruginibacter sp.
TAGAAAATTATTTAAAAAAAATTGCTGTGCCACCTGCATCTTCATTTTTTAGAGAGTTAGATAATAAATCTATAATTATAATACTATTATCAGAATTAATAAAATGTTATGATAGCCCAACACAAATTTATAAAGTAAAAGAAATACTTGAATTGATAGAAATAATTGAAAAGTAAAATTTTATTTTTTTATATTTTCTAAACCTTAAAAATTATTTTTTTATGATTTCAAAATATAGTTACTGATATTAAAAATGAAGTAAATAAAAATGACATTTAGAACATTGACACCTATTTTATTTTTTATTGACTCCATTTATTATTAAGATAATTCATATCGGGATAAATTTTTTCAGCATCTATTATTACATATTTTAATGCCTCTTTTACAGGAAGTTTCACTTTAAATGATGATGTATTATTCCATATTTCTACTGGAAGGTTCATAACAGCTTTTATACCAGACACAGTTTCATAACTTAGTATTACAGGCATTGCCATTTTATCTAAATTTTCTAATGTTACTATAGCACCTTTGCCATCGCTGTAGTTTACATCTTTTATAGCTTGGTCTAGTTTATATGTTTCAATAAACCAACTTTTCCAAAACCAATCTAAGTTTTCGCCACTTGCATTATCTATAGTTCGAAAAAAATCCCAAGGTGTAGGATGCTTAAATGCCCATCTTTTTATGTATTCTCTAAAAGCATAATCAAATCTATCTACACCCAAAATATTATTTCTTAAAAGAGTTAATCCATAAGCTGGTTTGTAATAAAGCATCATACCAATATTGACTTCCTTCATAGCATCGGGAGTGCTCAATATGCTTTCACTTGTATTGCCAAACATAAAATTTAAAAACATACTTGTATTTGGTGCACTTTCTTTATACTCTCCTTTATTAAAATCTTGCAATGCAAGGGTATTTATAAATGTATTAAACCCTTCATCCATCCAACCATACTTTCTTTCGTTGCTACCTACTATCATAGGAAACCAAGTATGCCCAAATTCATGGTCTGTCACCCCAAATAAATCAGCATTTTCATCTGTATATTTACAAAACACAATTCCAGGATACTCCATACCAGCAATATTTGTGGCTACATTTACTGCATTAGGGTATGGGTATGTATACCATCTTTTACTATAATTTTCAATACTGCCTTTTGTATATTCTGTAGCCCTGCTCCACCGTGCATTACCATTACTTTCGGCAGGGTATGCACTTTGAGCAAGCGCAGTTTTACCATCTGGTAAATTAATTCTTGCAGCGTCCCATATAAATGCTTTTGAACTAGACCAAGATATATCTCTAGCATTTATCATTTTATATTTCCAAGTAAGTGTGCCTGTTTGTTTTGGCCTTGATGAAGCTTGCGTTACTTCTTCTTCGGTACGTATCATTACCGTTTTGTCACTATTTTTTGCTTGTACAAATCTTGCTATTTGAGCAGCACTTAATACCTCAGTAGGGTTTTGCAATTCTCCGCTTGCTACTACAATATGGCTTGCAGGCACAGTTATAGCAAAATCAAAATCTCCATATTCTAAATAAAACTCGCTTGGCCCAAGGTAGGGTAATGTATTCCAACCTTCCGTTTCGTCATACACACACATACGTGGGTACCACTGCGCAAGCGCATAAATATTTCCATTTTTTGTTTTCAAAATACCACATCTATCAGCCCCTTCTTCTGGTAATGTAAATGAATAATCTATTTTTATTTTTATTACATCGCCTGTTGGCTTTAATGCATTTTTTAATCTTATTTGCATACGAGTATCCGTTACCAAATAATCTGCATTGCTATTATCACTTACTATTTTTACAGATGATATTTTAAAGCCACCATCAAAACCACTTTCTGCATTACCATAGCGGCTACGTCCACCTACAGGCATACGTGCTTGCCCACGGCTACCCTTCGAAAATAAATTTTGGTCAAGCTGCAACCAAAGAAAAGGGAGTGCACGTGGGCTATTATTTTTATAGTTTATTACAATAGAACCTGTAACTAAATTTGTATTTTCGTTAAGCGAAACCTTTATATCGTAATCAACTTTGTTTTGCCAATAGCCAGTATTTGGGTTACCATCTGCCGCCCTGGCACTGTTACCAGCATCTGGGTAAAATAATGGTGAAAATAATTTGTGGGGTTCGTAATTGCTTATTTTTTGTGCAAACGAATAGTTATAAAAACAGGCTATTATTGTTATAACAAAAATGGTTTTTTGCATATGTTTAATTTTTTACAAGATAATTGTATTTTATATTCAAAAGAATTTAATGCAAACTTTTGGGATGTGTGGTAAATAAAATGGCTAATATTATTTTTTTCATTATTACTTACTTTACTACCTCCATTTTATAATCTTTCTTTATTGCCGAAAATAATTTCATTTTACCTTCATACATTTCTAACTTTTTACATGTGCAGCATAAGCATCATTAAATATTGTAGCTATATCATTATTGCTACTACTAAATTTAATTTTAAAAGTTAGTTTTTATTCTCCAGTTTCACACTTTTTAAAACAAATTTCTATCGGATGCTAAAAAGACCATTTTGCTTTGCAAACAATATTTGCCAAGATGATAGCGACACCGACTTTCCGATGGGTGAGTATCGATTCCCCGACCATACCTATTCCCCGACTATTTCCATTCCGTGGCCATTTTTACGCTTTTAAAGTTATTAGTTTTTGTTCTTTACCAAATGCTTGCCATGGTATTTCTATGGTTTTATGTGAGTTCTTGGCTAGATATTGAGGTGGCTGTGGTCTGGCTTTGAATTTACCATTATTTAATGACAGACTTTTAAAATATGAAGCTATAGTTTTATGATAAGCTTTA
>JANXOQ010000148.1 GCA_025357775.1 Ferruginibacter sp.
GCAATACCTGCAAAAGCGATACTGTAAATAAAACAATAACTGTAGTAAGCAAACCTTCGGCAACCCTAAGTGCAATAAACAATTGTGGTAGTAAAAGCATTGCTATCACAGCATCTGCATGTGTTATAAACGATAATATTACTAGTTATTATATTGCCTACGGCGATGGAACTACAGCTTTGGTTAATCCAAATAATACCAATTATACTTATGCAAACTATGGTAGTTATACTATAAAATATGTAGCAAAAAGCAGCATTGGCTGTGCAAGCGATACGGTGTCTTTTCCTGTGCTGGTAAAAGATAAACCGGTGGTATCGTTATCCGTTAATAGTAATAAGGATAGTGTGTGCTTGGGTAGTAGTTATATTATCACTGCTACTAGTTCCGTTGCTGCAAGCACCATTACAAATTACACTTGGCTAAAAGATGGCGTAAACATCATTAACAATGCTAACAATTTAACAGAAAACAATACAACAGGAACTTACATTTACAGCGTAATAGCTACCGCAGCCAATACTTGCAAAAGCGATACAGCAACTAAAATAATAACGGTAGTAAGCAAACCTTCGGCAACCCTAAGTGCAATAAACAATTGTGGTAGTAAAAGCATTGCCATCACAGCATCTGCCAATGTTACAAACGATAATATTACTAGTTATTTTATTGCCTACGGCGATGGAACTACCGCTTTGGTAAACCCAAATAATACCAACTATACTTATGCAAACTATGGCAGCTACACTTCAAAATATGTGGCAAAAAGTAGTGTGGGTTGTGCAAGCGATACTGCTTTTTATAATGTGGTAGTAAAAGATAAACCAACGCTTAGCATTACCTACAATAATAATGCTTGCGACACTACCAATTTTACACTTACTGCAAATGCAACTGTAAATGGTTCTACCATTAATAACTACACTTGGCTACGCAATGGAATATTGCTTCCTATCACAATCAACCAATTAACCGATAACCAATCAACCAATAACTACACCTACAAAGTGCTAACCACCGCTACCACAGGCTGCCCAAGCGATACCGTTACGCAATTAGTAACAGTACAACGTTACCCTAAAACTATATTTACGGCAGGCAGTGGTTGCGTGGGAAAACCAATTGTAATTACCAATAACAGCATCAACAACAATACCAACAATAGCTTGCTGTATGCTTGGCGTACAAGCGATGCACAAAATAGCAATGCTGTAGTACCAAATTTTAGTTTTGGCACAAGTGGAAATAAAAGCATTACCCTAAAAACCACTACTAGCAATGGCTGTGCCGATAGCCTTACAAAACCTATTACCATAGAGGATTATCCTGTAGCTAATTTTACCATTACCGAAGCTTGCTTGGGCAAAGTGCTTGCCATTACAAACAGCAGCACAGATGCAATATCAAATTATAATTGGAGTACCAATAATAACCAAACTAGCAATGCTACATTACCCAATTTTATTTTTAATACTGTAGGTAATTACGATATAAAACTACAAGTAGCCACTGCCAATAATTGTACCAACGGTATTACAAAACAAACTACCATACAGGCAGTAAAAATAAAAACTACTCCTGCTGTAGATACCATAGTACAAGTAAACCAAACGCTGCAATTAAATACCACAGGTGCATCAAGTTACACATGGCTGCCAAGTAGCAACCTTAATAATGCCTTAAGCAGTAGCCCAATTTTTACGGCAAGTACCACAGGTATTTATCCTTTAAAAGTAGAAGGTACAACCGCAGCAGGATGCAAAGGCACTGCAAATATTGTAGTAAAAGTATTTGCTGCCAATAATTATATATGGATACCCAATGCTTTTACACCAAACAACGATAACCTAAACGATAGGCTACGCCTTACTTGTAGCGGCTTACAAAGCCTTACCAACTTTGCCATTTATAACCGATATGGAGAACTTTTATACCAACAAAATAACTGTAATTCCATTGGCTGGGATGGTACATACAAAGGTAAACTACAGCCACAAGGTGTCTATGTATACACATGGCAAGGCACAGACTACAAAGGAAATGCTGTGAATGGAAAGGGTACAATTATGCTAGTGCAGTAGGGTTGGTGAAGGTGGGTTAAATCATAAATACTTTTACGATTTTTCCAATATTTTTTTGTACCAATTAATTTATAAAACTGCATAAATATAACGTTCCAATAAATTACTATATTTGTTTTATGTTTGAATTGAACGATATAATAGCGACTTTAATTCGGTTAAAACCAGAATTAATGGAGAAATACAATATTTCTTCATTAGGGCTTTTTGGTTCAGTTGTCAGAAGAGACTTTACACAAACAAGTGATGTAGACATTATTGTGGAATTTGCAAAGCCAATAGGAATTGAATTTGTAGATTTAGCTGATTTTATAGAAATGCATCTCAAAAAAAGAGTAGATCTAGTTTCCAAAAAAGGAGTAAAGCCTTTGTATTTTGAACAGATTAAATCAGAGATTGTTTATGTCTAAAAGAACGCCTAGTTTATTAATTACCGATATAAAAGAAAGTTGCAATAAAATACTTGACTACACATTTGGATTAACTTTTGAAGAGTTTATAAATGACAGCCGAACGGTAGATGCTGTTATTCGAAATTTTGAAATTATTGGTGAAGCGGCAAATCGACTCCCTGACGATTTTAAAGAAAATTTTGAAAACATTGATTGGCATAGAATTAGAGGTTTTAGAAATAGAATTGTACATGACTATGCAGGAATAGATTATTCGATTGTTTGGGAAATAAAAGAGAATTATTTAAAACAACTTTTAACGTCTATTGAAGCTTTACATTTAAAATAAAAAGCCTCTATTGTAAATGTGCAGTCAAGATTTTTTAATAAATAACTAAGTGTTATTTTATTGAAATAATAAAATGAAAACAGTATTAAAAAATAATTTTTGGTCAGTTATTTACCCCTTTTACAAACCTCATAGAAATACTATTTACACAATGCCTAGTATTTTTTTCAGTAAACCGCTCCCCTTTAAACACATGCCCAAGATGACCACCACAATTGTTACATACAATTTCTGTTCTACTTCCATCCTCATCAGGTAAATGTTTTACAGCACCTTTTATTTCATCATCAAAACTCGGCCAGCCACAATGGCTATCAAATTTACTTTCTGATGTATACAATTCAGCATTGCATTGACGACAAATATATGTACCCACTTCTTTATTGTTTGTATACTCTCCTACAAAAGGTCGTTCCGTTCCTTTTTGTACAATAACATATTCTTCTTGCGGTGTAAGTTTGTTTAATTGCATCTTGTAAAATTTAGATTTTTTACCTTCCCATATACACCATCAATATTTGTACATCACTTGGGTTTACTCCGCTTATGCGGCTTGCTTGCCCTAGGGTACGTGGTTGTATTTTTTTAAATTTTTGCTTGGCTTCGTTTCCTAAACTTACCAATTTTTCATAATTAAAATCGTACGGTATAGCAAGGTTTTCCAATTGGCTCATTTTTTCTACCAATTCTTTTTCTTTTTCTATATAAGTAAAATATTTAATTTGTATTTCCGCCTGTTCTATTACCTCGGTCGAAAATTGTTGCAAGGCTTCTTTTACTATAGCTACTTTTTGCATCATTTCAAAAAGTGTAATATTTGGTCGCAATAAAATTTGTCCCAGTTTTTGCCTAAAGGCTAATGGTGCAGAATTTACCGATACCAAATACTCATCTGCATCTATTGCATTGATAGCTAATGTATTAATTAATTCTATAGCTTCTTCTACTTGTTTTCTTTTGGCTAAAACATTATCCATACGCTCTTGTGAAGCCAATCCTAACCTATAACTTAGTTCTGTAAGGCGTAAATCTGCATTATCTTGGCGCAACAATGTTCTAAATTCAGCCCTGCTGGTGAACATTCTATATGGTTCGTCTGTTCCTTTATTTATAAGGTCATCAATCAATACTCCAATATATGCTTCGCTTCGCTTTAATACAAAAGAGGATTCATCCTTCGTTGCCAAATGGGCATTTATACCTGCCATTAAGCCTTGGCAAGCAGCTTCTTCATAACCAGTTGTACCATTTATTTGCCCAGCAAAGAATAAATTCTTTATCAATTTGGTTTCTAAACTTACTGTAAGCTGAGTTGGTGGAAAGAAATCGTATTCTATAGCATAACCAGGCCTAAACATTTTACAGTTTTCAAAACCGGCTACTTTTCTTAGTGCTTTTATTTGTACTTCTTCGGGTAAAGAAGATGAAAATCCATTCACATATATCTCTACAGTATTCCATCCTTCAGGCTCTACAAACAATTGGTGTCTTTCTCTTTCTGCAAATCTGTTTATTTTATCTTCTATACTTGGGCAATAACGTGGGCCTGTGCCTTGTATACGCCCTTGAAACATCGGACTGCTTTCAAAACCTGTTTTTAAAATATCGTGTACTTCTTGGTTAGTGTAGGTTATCCAACAACTTCTTTGTGCACTAGCTTTTGGCATGTTTACCTTTTGATAACTAAATCCTACAATTTCTTCATCGCCTTTTTGTTCTTCCATTTTGGAGTAATCCAAGCTACGTCCATCTATACGAGCAGGAGTACCTGTTTTTAAACGAGCCGTTTCAAAGCCTAAGTCCACCAATTGTTCGGTAATTCCTGTTGCTGCTTTTTCTGCAACCCTTCCCCCACCAAAGTTCTTTTCTCCAATATGTATTACGCCATTTAAGAAAGTGCCGTTTGTAAGTACTACCGATTTACTATAAATTTTATGTCCTAGCCCTGTAATTACTCCTTTTACCACCCCTTCTTCTACTATCAAATTATATACGGTATCTTGATAAAAATCTACATTTTCTGTCTGCTCTAGCATTTCTCTCCATGTTTGGGCAAAAAGCATACGATCACTTTGTGCTCTTGGGCTCCACATAGCTGGCCCTTTTGAGCGATTAAGCATGCGAAATTGTATCATACTCTTATCGGTTACAATCCCACTATACCCACCAAGTGCGTCTATTTCTCTTACTATTTGTCCTTTTGCTATTCCTCCCATGGCAGGGTTGCAACTCATTTGAGCAATGGTTTGCATATTCATGGTTATAAGCAATGTTTTACTTCCCATATTAGCCCCTGCGGCAGCGGCTTCACAACCTGCATGTCCTGCACCTACTACAATAATATCATATTTTGGAAACATGAAGCAAAGTTACGAGTTGGGGAGTTATGGATGGTTTTGATGTGTGTGGACATTGGCTACGGGTGTTTACACACACGGTCTACAGTTTTCGCCTGTGGTTGCTTAAATTAAACTCCTTCAGAGTTCGTTTTAGATAGAGCTTCGCTCATATTTTCGAGTCTATTCTCTAATAAAATGCGTTGAGGTTGAGTTTCTATCCAAACTTTCTTAGTATTTCTCTTTCCAATAAAACATCTTTAAATGAGACACCCCTATTCATTTGTGCAAATTCAGCCGCAGATAAACTGTACATTATTTCAAAATCTGCTTCCCGTGCATTAATAAACGCTTCTATTTTTGGTTCGCTTACGATATTAGACACTTCTATTTCATCTATTTTAGCCAACATTTTGGTACAAAGAAAGTAACTAGTGTTTCTATGTAACGTTTCGAAGTATGCTTTTACTGCAATAACATCTATTCTATTACCTCTTACTTTGTTTAATTCAACTTTTTCAACTCGTATGTTTATGAAATTCCAGCACAGTTTTAAGTCTTCTTCCTTTTCAAAATCAAAGTAAGCCACGGGTACTATATGATCAAACTGCCATTTAGAGGCAAAGTTTTCCCAATTCAAATCTTCAGTAAACTGAATTTCTATCCATTGTCTAAAGCTATTTATATCTAATCCAAAATATGGTGCATAGTTTTCGCTGATTTGTTTTTCTAAAACGTATCTTCTTAATGCTTGTTGCCATTTTCTTTTGTCTCTAAATTTTATCAAAGCATCTGTAACCTCTAATTTTGGTGTCCATTTTTTTCTAGTCATTATTAAATCTTATCTTTTGTTTCGGGCAGAAACTGTGATTCGTGGAACAAAAGTAATATTATTTTTTGGGGGGTGGGTATGTTTCTGTGGGAAACTGTGATTCGTGGAACAAGGTATATTTAGGTTATTACTCAAAATACATACTCAAACAATCGTCTTCCTTTTCTCTCATTAATAATGCATCTTTTTTAGTCTTGTCTTTATAGCCACATAGGTGCAATACTCCATGAAAGATTACACGGTGGAGTTCTAGTTCAAATGTAGTTTGGTGGGTATTAGCGTTTTCTTTGACTCTATCTACACTAATATATATTTCACCTATAGTTGGAGCGAATGTACATTCACTCAAATCGAACGTTATTATATCAGTGTAAAAATCATGCTGTAGAAAATTGTTGTTTACTTCTAGTAGATATTCATCAGAGCAAAAGATATAACTTATTGACTCAAAAAATTTTCCTTCTTTTTTAAATAGTTGCGGTATAAAAAACTTTAGGGCTTTTTTATTTTGTAAATTTACTTTGGTGAGTTGATGAAAATTTACCGACATCTTTTCTTAAATTCAAAATGATTAATTAATGTTATAAGTTATTTTTACGCCACGTAAAATTATAATTTATTTGCTAATGTATAAAAAATTATCAGAGATAAAAATTGGAAAGGAAGTAATAATACGTGCTTTTGAAAATGAAGATATTTTTCTGAAGCTAATGGAAATGGGTTGCGTACCAGGGGAAAAAATAACGGTAGATAAAATTGCGCCATTTAAAGACCCTATTTCTGTGACAGTTGCAGGGTATTCTTTAAGTTTGAGACTAGATGAAGCAGAGCACATTTTAGTGGAAGAAGAAAAATAGAAATTTGCTACACAATTTCTATAAATAAGAAAATTATTACTAAAAAAATATATTGTAGTATAAATAAGGTATAACTAGAATAAAATGAAAATTGGTTTATATTTTGGTTCCTTTAACCCAGTACATACAGGGCATTTAATTATTGCAAACCATATTGCAAATAACACAATATTAGATGAAGTGTGGTTCGTAGTTTCTCCACAAAATCCTTTTAAAAATACCAACAGTTTATTAAATGAACAACACCGACTATCGTTGGTAAAAATTGCTATTGAAGGAGAGAAAAAATTAAAGGCTAGTAATGTGGAGTTTAAATTACCAAAACCATCTTATACAGCCGATACACTTTTATATCTATCTGAAAAATATCCAAAATATATATTTTCAATTATAATGGGAAGTGATGGTTTTAAAAATATAGAAAAATGGAGAAA
>JANXOQ010000154.1 GCA_025357775.1 Ferruginibacter sp.
TTAAAGTTACAGAATCGTTGTCACATTATAATCCCGGATTTGTAAAAAGCATCCCGATAAACCGGTACAAGTTTTGTTTGGTAGTGCAGGGGCTTTTGTGCTGTATTTATAAATAGTAACCTTCCATGCCAAATATGGTCAACCTTCCCATCTTTTGCACTTAGTCCTAATTGGGTGCATTTATATGACTCATCCAAATTAAGAAAGTATTTTTTTAAAAAGTATTAACAAATAGATGCATTAATTATTTTCTTAAATTAATGAAAGGTGTAAAAATTATTTTCGCCTAAATATTTTTTTGATAAAACTTAAAAAACCAAATAAATTCTTATACCCTGGCACAGCTCCATCTGCTACATAATAGCTACTTGCTTCGCTACCATATCCATACCCATAGCCGTATCCATACCCATAGCCATATCCATAGCCATTGCCATACCCACCAAAACCAAAATTTAAAAATGATGAACCTCTTGGTTTTACACCATTAAATACAACACACATATTTTGAAATTTTTTATCTTTATGCAACCCATCAAGCATTTTTAAAAATACAGCTGGAGTAGATGCATGCCTTATTACATAAATAGTTGTTTCAGCATAAATATTTAATAACTGAGAATCCGACACTGGCCCAATGGGTGCACTATCAATTATTATGTAATCAAAACGCTTTTTCAATTCAAACATCATTGCTTCAAAAGTTTGAAGTTGAATAAGCTCTGTAGGGTTAGGGGGTATAGGGCCAGCCGTCACCAAAAAAAGATTGTTATGTGTTGTTGGTTTAATTATTTCTTCTAACGTAGCTTTACCTATAAGGTAAGAAGAAATTCCAGGATCTCTTTTTACTCCTAATTCTTTACTGAGTTTTGGTTTACGCAAATCCATTTCAAGCAATGCTACTTTTTTACCCGTAAGTGTTAAACTTAATGCAAGATTGGTAGCTATAAAACTTTTTCCCTCACCAGATACGCTTGATGTTACAAGAATTGTTTTGTGCTGCTCATTTAGCCCCATAAAATTGAGGTTAGTACGCAGAGACCTAAACTGCTCCGCAATCACAGTTCTTTTACCATCTACAATTGCAATATTATTTTTATCGGGAGCTTGTATAATTTCTCCTAATACAGGCACTTTAGTTTTGTTTTCTATTTCAGTTCTAAACAAAATTTTGCTACTGAGGGGCTCCCCTACTTGTACAAATATCAAAAATGCAAGCAAACCGCAAAGCAAGCCTAAGATATAATAATTTTTTGGTATTGGGCTAATAGGGCCATACGAACTTCCACTTTCTAATACCCTTAAATCTGCAGAGGTAGAGGCTGAAGATATAGCCGTTTCTTCTCTTTTAGTTAGCAAAAAAGTATAAATATTATTCTTGATTGCTTGCTGCCTACTTATAACAAGTAATTCTCTTTGTTTATTGGGCAGCTGAGATAACATGCTACTATTTTTTGCGATTTCTGTGTTGTATTTACTTATTTGAAGTTGATAATTCCCTTTTATATTATTAATATTTTCTTTTACATCATTTTTTAGCCTTGTAACATAATTTTCTGAAAGTAATACTGTTTCACTTTTATCGCCAGCCGTTGCTCTAGCTTTATCTACTTCAAACTCTGCTAAATATAATTTTTGCAATAAGTTGGCTAAAGAGGGGTCAGAAATTAACTGTTGAGAAGGCACTGTGCCTGGCAAACTACCTTTATTGTATATGTAACTTTGTACGTTATTTAAAGCTTCATTTTGTACCTCTAACGCAAATTTCTGTTTATCTAATTCTTTAATTTGTGAAGCATATTGCGTGCCTTGCATTTCAATATCGGTAATACCTTCTCTAGCTTTTAAGCCAGCTTCGCTTCTTTGAATACTATCTAAATCTTGCGTTACTTCTTCTAATCTATTTTCTACAAACTCTAGTGTGCGTTTAGCTATTTGGTTTTTATCAGCAATACCTACTTCGTTGTATACTTCAAAAAGTTTGTTTAAAATTTTTATAGCTTTTTCTGGTACGGGTGTTTGTATGTTTACATCTAATACTGTAGATGAAAATGATATGGGAGCAGCATTTATACCAATACCAGAAGCACCTGCAAGGCCGTTGAAAACTACAAAATAGTTTTTTCCAGTTATTGTTTTATTGTAATTATTATTTACTACAATTGTGTAGTTTGTGCCACCAACATTGCATATTTCATTAAAAAAATACCATTTATTATCTAGTTTAAATTTGCTACTATTCCAATCTATTTCCAACTTTTTTTTACCTCCTCCATTTATGCTATCCTTATGTTGGGCTATAAAATAGAGTGGCGCATTATCCCCATAAAGCTCCTCTGTTTGCACTTTACCTTCATTATAAATAGTTGTATATAAATCTAACCGCTTTACAACTTCCTGCATTAAACTACTACTTTTTAATACCCGTATTTCATTCTCTACTATTTTCTTTTCGCTAAAAATATTAAGTGCATCTAATACTTTACTATCGCCACCTCCCTTTTGTGGGTCTTTCAATAGTACCGTAGCAGTAGCTATATACATTTTGGTTTGTGAGCGCAAGTATATAAATGAAACAGATAATGAAATAGCTAAAAGAATTACTAGCACAGGCCAAAAAGGTAAATACCTATGCACAATTAGTACCAGTATATTTGCTTGTGGTTTATCCGAAAAAAATTGGTCTTCATTCATGCCCTACTATAATTTATTTTACAATCCTGCTTAAAATAATTAATGCAAGTGATACAATAGAAGCTGTTAAAGAAATATTATTTTGAATTCTATTCCGCTTTTCAGTATCCAAATACTTTTTTTCATCTGTATTTACCAATACGATATCATTTGGCTTTACAAAATACCAAGGCGAAGTAAAAATGGAATTATCTTCTAGGTTTATATGTTTTACATTTCTATTTTTACCCTCTTCTCTTATTATCATTATGTCGGTTCTATTGGCATTTTGGGTAGCATCGCCGCTTTGTACAAGTAAATCGATAATACTTATTTGCTCCTCTGGCATATTATAAACTATTGGTTTGCCTACTTCCCCAATTACTGTTACTTTGTGGTTTACATAATTAACTTGTACCAAAGGGTCTTTTGTATAATCCTCTAGCTTTTTTTCTAATTGTAATACTAGTGCACGCCTTGTAAGCCCTTCTACCTTTATTTTTCCAATTCTATGTAATTGTATGGTACCATCTTCTTGCACTAAATAACCACCCGTAGATGTTGTGGCTGTGTTATTGGAGGCAATACTTGATGGAGAAGTTCCATTAAAAATTAAATCTTCTTGAGTGTTTAAACTACTTACAATAATACTCAGCCTATCTCCTTTTATGATTGTAGATTCATAGTTATTCAAAACTGTATTAATAAGCGTTGTATCTTTTGAAAGCTTTCTAAAATATTGTGATTGTTTGCTAATAGTACATGAACTAAACATTACCAAAAAAATTATAACCGAAAATAAGCAATTGATAAAATTTGTTCTATAAAAAAATTGCAAACTGTTATTTTTCATCATAATAAATAAATTCCTTTCTGTATTAATAACTAAAATTTTAAGCTAAAAAACGAATTAAATGTTATAACAAAAATCGTTAAAATTATTCATTAAAAATAATTGAATTTACATTTCTTTTATTAGGCATATAATTGATTACGTTACACGGTTTTTTTTTAATAATAATTGACTAGTTACAAATAACTACGAGATTAAGTTTGACTAAAATATTATGTTTGATATAATACATCCTTGAGTATTAAAACTACAGTTTAAAATTTTAAATCATAATCCTATTTTAGACATTTATATTTTTAAGTCTTACAGATGTAAAAATCAAATATATTTTAGACCTATCGTGTATTTTCTCTTTCAAAAGATAAGGGCATTTTCTTTACACAAAAAAGACAACCCATCATAGATTGTCTTTATTAAAATATATTGTAAAAAATTATTTTGCTAATTTTTGTTTATAAAATAAACATGCCTTTATAGCAGCTAGTAAAATTACTCCTGCAATTAAAATAATTACATTATCATCTATTGGGCAATCTGGGTCAAATGGGTCTACACAAGGATCACCTGGACCTGCATATAATAGATTAGGCAATATCATTATTGAGATTAATAATAGAAATGAGAGTAGTATCTGCTTAAAAAATTTCATATTAAACTTGGTAAGATGTGAAAATAAGATTTGTTTCTTGTAAAATGCATTTTCACAATAACTTTTTGTAATTAACGTACATTTTATAAAATTATTGTTCAATTAATTAAATTAAGCTCATATTTTAATGATAAAAACAACGGCTTCTATTTCTTGAAAGCTTCATAAAATTTTACAATTCTAAAAATTTAATTTATACATCCGTTGCTTCTCCATAAGCTACAGCTACAGCTTCTTTCAAGCCTTCGCTCATTGTAGGGTGTGGGTGTATTGCGTTTAACAATTCATGTGCTGTTGTTTCTAGTTTACGAGCTACAACCGCTTCTGCTATCAACTCTGTTACACCAGCACCTATCATATGGCAGCCTAAAAATTCACCGTACTTTGCATCAAAAATTACTTTTATAAAACCATCGTTATTGCCACCAGCAGTGGCCTTACCACTAGCTACAAATGGAAACTTACCTACTTTTATTTCGTACCCAGCTTCTTTAGCAGCTTTTTCTGTATAGCCTACACTAGAAATTTCTGGCGTACAATAAGTACAACCTGGTATGTTGTTGTAGTCTATAGGTGTCACTTTATGCCCTGCAATATGCTCAGCTGCATTTATACCTTCCTTACCTGCTACGTGTGCAAGCGCTTGCCCGGGTGTGCAATCGCCTATTGCATATAAGCTAGGCACATTTGTTTGCCCATAAGCATCAACAGTTATTTTTCCTTTCTCAGTTTTTACGCCCAGTTCTTCCAAGCCTATATTTTCAATATTGGCTACAACACCTACTGCACTTAGCAAAATATCTGCTTCCAATACCACATCACCTGTTGGCGTTTTTACTGTTGCTTTTACACCTTCGCCACTTGTATCTACTGACAATACTTCGCTATTAGTCATAACAACAATACCCTGTTTCTTAAATTGTTTTTCTAGTTCTTTAGAAATATCTTCATCTTCTACAGGTACAAGGCGTGGCATAAATTCTACCATTGTTACTTTTGTATTCATACAATTGTAAAAATGTGCAAACTCACTTCCTATGGCACCACTACCACATACAATCATACTCTTTGGTTGAGTTGGCAACACCATCGCCTTGCGGTATTCTACAATTTTTACTCCATCTATTGGTAAATTTGGTAATTGGCGTGCACGACCTCCAGTTGCAATTATTATGTTGGTAGCTTCTAATATTTGTATGCCTCCATCAGCTGCTGTTACTTCAAGCTTATTGGCAGCAAGCAATTTACCATTGCCCATTATTACATCTATTTTGTTCTTCTTCATTAAAAAAGTAATGCCCTTGCTCATTTTTTCTGCTATACCACGGCTACGTTTTATAACTGTTTCAAATTCGTGCATTGGGTTTTCTACTTTTATACCATAGTCAGCTGCATGTTTTGTATACTCGTATACTTGTGCACTTTTAAGCAATGCTTTCGTAGGTATACAACCCCAATTAAGACATATTCCTCCAAGGCTTTCTCTCTCTACTATAGCAACTTTTTTGCCTAGTTGGCTAGCACGGATAGCAGCTGGATATCCACCTGGCCCACTTCCTAAAACTATAACATCGTAAACCATAAAAATAAATTTGAAACTGTTTTAATATTTGTGCAAAGGTAAATTATAATGTGTAAACGTAAGTTGAATATTTTCAAAATTCGATGCTTTGGATAAAACATTTCATACTAAAAAAATATCTGCATTAAAAAAAGTTATCCTATTTGCGATAGCTTATTGTACTTTGAGCAAAACTATTTTAAGAATGATAACTTACTATTATATAACTAATGAAAACTTCAATTTACTTATGCTTATTTCGGGTTTGTTTAAAATGTTCTGAAAATTATGTTGTGAAATAATGGAAAAATAAAATAATTTTAATCTTTTCTTATTATTTTGAAAATACTATATAATTTGTGAAAAGATATTTAAAAGTATGATACAAAAATTCACAAAAAAGGCTGCAAAATTGCAACCCTTTTTGTTTAATTTTAATGCTTTGTAGCATCTTTTGGTGAAGCATCAGTAGCTACTTTTACATCATCATCGTCCTTGCCTGTAAGCTCTTCATATTTATCTTCCGCTTTGTCTTTTAGCTCACTTGCTTTTTCCTTTGTAGCATCCCAAGCGTCTTCTGCTTTTTCTTTAAGGTCATCAAATACATCGCCAGCTTTATCTGCTATTTCAGATGCTTTGTTTTTTAACTTGTCAAAAAAACTACCTTCTTCTTTTACGATTTCGTCGCTCATGGTTTTAATTTTTAGTATTCCCTAAATCCTCAAAAAGAGGACTTGGAAACTTTGTTAAATAAAATTTTATTCAGTTCAAATATAATAAATATTTGCATTTTACATTTCGCAAATTAAGTATTGCCATTTTTAGTTTGCCATCTACACTTTGCTATCTATCAATTGTATTACCAAATTTTTGCTCTATCTGCTTGTTTTACAAACATCGCCTCACCTTCTTTCACATTAAAAGCAGCATAAAATGGGTCAAAATGTACTAACGGCCCATTTATCCTATACATTTCTGGGGAATGTGGGTCAGTTTGCAAACGTGTACGCATTGTTTCTTCATTGTTTACAATCCTCCATATTTGTGCATAGCTTAATAAAAAACGTTGATCGGGTGTAAAGCCATTTATTTTGGTTGTATCTTTTCCTTGTTTTGTCATTTTAAAAGCGTCGTAAGCAATGGCTAGCCCACCAATATCTGCTATGTTTTCTCCTTGTGTAAGCTCTCCATTTATATGTACATTACCAAACAAGGTATAGGCACTGTATTGCTTTACAACACTATTTGTTTTTGCTCTAAATTTTGCACTATCCCCATCTCCCCACCAGTTTCTCATATTGCCTTTATAGTCGTATTGTGCACCTTGGTCATCAAAGCCGTGCGTCATTTCATGCCCTATAACCATACCAATACCTCCATAATTTATGGCATCGTCTGCATTTGCATCAAAAAATGGAAATTGTAATATACCAGCCGGAAAAACTATTTCGTTATTGGTAGGATTGTAATATGCATTTACAGTAGGCGCCGTCATTCCCCACTCAGTTTTATCTACATCTTTTCCCACTTTATCTACCATTTCTTTTACATCATGCTTTCTAATATTTTGTATATTCCCAAAAAAATCATCTTTATTTATAATTACATCATCATAGTTTTTCCATTTAGAGGTGTAACCGATTTTTTTCATAAATGCATGCAACTTTACTATTGCCCTTTGCTTGGTGGTATCACTCATCCATTCATTCTTTTTTAACCTTGCTTCAAAGGCAATAGATAAATTATTTACCAATTCATCCATTCTTTTTTTTGCTTCTTCGGTAAAATATTTTTTTACATACATTTGACCAAGTAAATCTCCAAGTCCATTATCTACTTTCGATACCATTTTTTTCCATCTATCACTTTCTATTTTTCTTCCATTAAAAGTTTTATTGTACGCAAAAGCAGCATCTCTAAATTTTTTACTAAGGTTGGCAGCATTAGCGTCAAGGTATCCAAATTTTACTTTATTTTTCCATACGTCAATTGGCTGCGTAGCAAGCAAACTATTTAATGCCACATAGTACGCAGGTTGCGACACATTTACGCTATCGGGCTTTACTTTCATTTCTGCAAAAAATAATGTCCAATTATTATTTGGTTGAGATTTTTGCAAATCTGCTATTGCCATTTTATTGTAATTTGTTTGAGGGTCTCTGGTTTCAGCAGGGGTTCTATGGCTAGCAGCAATTGTTGTCTCTAAAGCTAAAATTTCGGTTGCATTTTTTGAAGAAACTGCGGTATCTAAACCAGCATAGGTAAATAAAGTAGTTATATAATTTACCAATGCTTTTCTTGCTGCTTTGCTTGTACTATCTTGTTTTGTATAATATTCTTTTTCTGGCAATGCTAATCCAGCTTGCGAAAAACTAGGTATATTTTTAGTACTATTTTTTTCATCTGCACCTACATAAAAACTAAATAAATCATTCCCTTGCCCTTCTGCATTTAATTTGGCTAATAATACAATTAGTTCTTTATAGTCTTTTACAGCATCTATTCTTGCAAGCAAAGGTTTAATTGGGTCTACACCTTTTTTTTCAATAGCATTTGTATCCATGCCTGATGTATAATAATCTACAACTTTTTGCTCCAAGCTACCAGCGATATTATTACTCTTCGCTGTTTCTTCTATTAAACCACGCAAGTTTTTTTGGTTATCTTCATACAAGGTATAAAAACTTCCCCATCCACTTTGGTCACCAGGTATTTTGGTAGCCTTTATCCATTTACCATTGGCATATCCAAAAAAGTTATCACCAGGCTTTATTGTGGAGTCCATACCAGCAGCATCAAAAAATGTGGTACGTTTAGAAATATCGTTTACTTTCTTATTTTCATTGCAAGCACTTAAAATAAAAGTAGTAGATAAAATAACAAGCGATAATAATTTCATAAAAAAGTGTTTAATTTAAAATTGGTTAACAGGCATTATATTCTGTAAATAAAAGTTAAGAATAATTTAAAAGTAGTTTAAGTCAGCGGTTTTCTAATTTAAAAATGTCTGAATTAAAATAATAAAGTTTTTG
>JANXOQ010000174.1 GCA_025357775.1 Ferruginibacter sp.
ATTCTAAAAGACAAATTATAAGCTACAATCTGTCATTTGCGAAAAACTTAAAAAATTTTGAGTTCCTCAGATTAACAGTATTAAATTCAAAATATTGAATTCAAGCATTTTCAAAAAAACTTTTATTTTAATAAACCAAAAGTCCCAAACCAACTCAGCGAAAATTTAGGGAGTTTAATGCGCTGCCTCCACTTCCTTCTTTTCACCAACACCCACTTCCTCTTTATGCCCTTCTACTTTATGCTCACCTGCTCCTGCAGCATGCTCTCCATGATGCTCTCTTTCATTACCATTATTTACTTCTCTATCTGTATTTCTTATTTTAGCTAAATAACTTACATTTGGTAAAACGTGCAGTTGCTCCATTACATAAAATGTACGATTTACTTGTTCTACCTTTCTTGTTTTGTAAATTTCACTTTCTTTATCGTTCATGTTTCCAAAAACAATAGAGTTGCTTGGGCAGGCCTGCGCACAAGCCACTTTTACATTACGCACAAGCGATGGGTCTTGTTGTTTCTTAGCCTCCAATTTACTGTCTTGTAAACGTTGTACACAAAAAGAACATTTTTCAATAACACCTCTGCTTCGTACCGTTACATCTGGGTTTAATACCATTCTTGTAAGGTCATCATTCATTTGAGTTATTACTTCGTTAGTGTCTATACCAATTAATGGCTTTTGGTTGTCTTTAAAACTATCAGCACCATTAAAATCTAACCAATTAAAACGACGCACTTTATAAGGGCAGTTGTTAGCACAATATCTTGTACCAATACATCTATTGTAAGTCATTTGGTTTAGCCCTTCGCTGCTATGGTTTGTAGCCGCTACTGGGCAAACATTTTCGCAAGGCGCATTGTCGCAATGCTGGCACATCATCGGCTGAAAAATTACATCAGGGTTCTCAACATCACCCGTAAAATATCTATCAATACGTAACCAATGCATTTCGTGAGCCCGCTGTACTTGTATTTTTCCTACTACACTCACATTATTCTCAGCATTACAAGCTACTACACAAGCGCTACAACCTGTACAAGTATTTAGGTCAATGCTCATACCCCATTTCATACCTGGTCTGTCGTAGGTTGGGTATATTGTAGCATCTTTTTCAAAATCTGTTTTTCCTACAGGTGTTATTTCTTCCATTTCATGTCTTGGCTCTGCCAGTACATCTAACGGATTTTTTCTATAGCTTTCTAAGTTTGTTTCATAAATTACTGGTCTGCCTTCAGTAAAACCGTGTACCTGAGTTTGAGCCAAGGCATAATAATCAGCATCACTTTTTACAACTGTAGCTGCAACATTATAAGAAAAAGTAGTACCATCAAAACCAACCATTGGGTATGCATTTTGACCTGCTTTGTAAGCTGCTCTTCCTATTCTTTCGTAATTAGTTTCATCTTTCTTATCTCCAGTAATTGCACTTTCACGGCCATAACCCACGGCAATAGCTACAGTAGCTGCATTTAAACCAGGGATAATTAATGCAGGAAGTTCTAAAGATTTGCCATTTACCGTTACTTTCAACATGGGTTTTTCTGGACGCACTTCATATTTATCAGCATCTTTTTTGCTATTGGGGTTGGTTACATCTATACCAAACATTTTTTTAGCCAATGCTGGTGATACCATTGCGTAGTTATCCCAAGTTACTTTTGTAATTGGATCAGGCAATTCTTGTAACCATGGGTTATTTGCTTGAGCACCCGTTCCTATTCCTATTTTTTGATATAAAACGACTTCGTATTCATTCGTAGTTTTTATAGTGGCAATTTTACCAGCAGCTTCTGCTAATTTAGAACCATTATATGCAGTAGCACCAGTAGCAGAAATGGCATTCGATACCACACCATCTTGCAAAGCTTTGTTCCAAGCATCACTACTACCAAGTTTTGTAGCCCAATATTTTTTATAATAATTTTCGTAAGCGTCAGTAGCCGCAGGAACTGTACCTTGTATATACCCTTTTTGTGGCAAAGGTTTACCAGTACTATCTTTTTCTATGGCAACTATAGGTGCTGCTTCTCCAACTGGAAAAAGATTTGCCCATTTTAACAAAGATGTTTGAAAAGGACGAGTTTTAAATAAAGGATTTATCAAAGGTTGAATAACACTGATGTATCCAGTTACTGCTTCTGTATCCCCCCAGCTTTCTAACCAATGATGACTGGGAATAATATATTTACATTGCTCTGTAGTTTCATCCATTGAGCTATTAAAAGAAACACTCAATGGCAATTTAGCCAATGCTTCACCGAATTTTTTACCTTCCGCTAATGAATATACAGGGTTACAATCGTATACCATTATAGCACCTACTGCACCATTAGCCATATCTGCAGAAAGTTTTACCATATCTGCATCTATACCTTTACGAACATTGCTTGTAGCAGCCCAATTTATAGTAGTTCCGTTAGCTCCTATTGCTTCATTAATTGCATTTACAACTAATTGTATATTTACATCATTGCTACCGCAAACTACTAAGGATGCCCCTTTACTAGCTAATAAATATTTGGCTGTTTCTTCTATTCCTTTACTCAATCTACTTTCTTCCTTTGTAAAAGCTGGAGCACTAACTGGAACGCCCAATTTTGAAAGTAAAGCCAGTGCCACTGCAGCAGTTTGAGAAGGCTTGTGTGTGTAGCGGTCATCTGCATTGCTACCTGTCATGCTCATCATACTTTCAAAATGTATATGACGGCTTAATTCAGGTTTTTCTCCAGAAACTTTTTTAGTTTCAGAGTATTGCTTACTAAATTCTGTTGGGCTTAACCATGTACCTAAAAAATCTGCACCAAGACTAACGATTGTTTTTGCTTTGTCAAAACGGTATTGAGGCAATGCTCTTTTACCATAAGCAGCTTCGTTGGCTTGCAACATACCGCTATAACTTACCGCATCGTATTGTACATGGCGGCTTGTAGGGTATTTTGCTAAAAATTCGCTTATTATTTGTAATGTGGATGGTGAGTGAATTGTAGATGTAAGCAATACCATTGCTTTACCTGCTAACCCTACAAAAGCCTCTCCAATCAATTTATCAAAACTTTCAAAACTTGTAACTTCTTTGTATTCCGCAGCTGCTTTTTGTAAAGGATGACGGAGACGTGTAGTATCATATAAATCTAGTACCGATGCTTGAGACTGTGCACTTGTAGCACCTTTTGTAAGTGGAGATAGTTCGTTTCCTTCTATCTTAATTGGACGACCATCTCTTTGTTTTACTACAACGCTAATAGCATCCCCAGCGTTTACATAGGTAGAAGCATAATAATTAGGAACTCCTAGTACAACATTATCTGGTCTTTGTAAATAAGGCACTGCTTTACGTACAGGAATTTCACAACTAGCAGCTATTGCAGCCGCTGCTGTGCTAAAACCTAAATATTTTAAAAAATCTCTTCTTGGCGTTTTTGCATCAAGCAAGCCCTTGCTATCCAATTCTTCAATTGGAAGTAATTCTTCTTGAAACTCTTTTTCAGCAGACTGTTTAAATCTATCTGATTGTGTAAGGTCTCCGAAATTTTGCCAATATTGTTTGTAATTCATATTTATTTTGAAATGTGCAAATTTGCAAATATGCCAATGTGCTAATTCTTTAAAATCAAACCTTTTTTATAATTTAAACCTTTTTTTATTTTAGCGCTGCATTTGCAAATATGCCCATTGGCACATTTGCCTACTCTTCTTAATAATGACATTTCTGACATTCCGTTCCACCAATTTTCTCTACAGTTACGCTATCCATTTTACCACTTTTAAGGTCTTTATGAAACTTTTCATAAATACTATAAAATTTATTGCCAGTACTATCTGCTTTGTTGTAAAAATCAACTTTACTTTCTCTATGGCAATTTATACACCAACCCATGCTCAAATCTGAAAATTGATAAACCTCAGGCATTTCTTGTATATTACCATGGCAGGTCTGACAATTTTGCTTTCCTACCTTTACGTGTTGGCTATGGTTAAAATACACATGGTCTGGAAGGTTATGGATTTTTATCCAAGGTATAGCATGTGCACCATCTGGCACACCATCCTTATTATTATCAGGATTATACTCTTTCTTTTCAGGGTTCCATCCTGCGTAAGCATATAATTTTTGTATTTCAGCAGTTCCATTTATAGATTTACCGTCTGCATTTACAATAGCTTCGCCCTTATACTCTTTTATAGCCATGTGGCAATTCATACACACATTTACAGAAGGTATACTACCACTCTTGCTATCTTGCGTGCCCCCATGGCAGTACAAACAACTTATTTGATTTGTACCAGCATGTACTTTATGAGAATAATATATGGGCTGCTCTGGTTGGTAGTTTTTCATACGACCACTACTCATTGCACCTTCTACTATTTGATAAAACCCGAGACCAGTAAGCAACAAAACGCCCATCATTAAATAAGTTTTATTTCTATAAAACGGTACAGGCTCGCCACGGTAAATACCTTCCTTATTATCTGATAATTTACGAAGGTTACTATTTACTTGTAACAATACAAATGCAACAATTGCTAATATTAAGGTAAGTATGCCGAAAAGCAAAGAATTACTATCTGTATCTTTTGATGCACCACCAGCACCAGAAACACCAGGAGCAGGGTCAGCGGGTGCTTTATAAGCATCAACATAATCTAATATTGCATCAATTTCAGCTTTTTTAAGATTTGGGTATGCCGTCATTATTGTAGGCTTCCAAGTATCTTTAAGTTTTACTGCATAAGGGTCATTGGTACCTGCAGGGTTAGCTACCCATTGGTAAAGCCATTCTTTGGTTGGAATATGGTCTCTAACACCTTTAAGTAAAGGACCAGTATAATTTTCTAAAGGTTTGTGGCAGTTGGCACAATTTGCTTTAAATAATTCCTCGCCAATTTCTGCAGATGCAGTATTTATTGAAGTAAAACCAATAAGAATAAGGGCTGTAACTAATCTTAACATGAATTTTTTGTAGTACATCATACAATTTAGCCGGTTTTTTGTGGAAATAGAATTTTCCGTTTGCAAAAATAAGACAGGATATTGACAAACTATCAACAATTTTAAAGTATTTTAAGAGATTAAATACCTATTTCTGTATTTTTTTCCTTATAATACTTTCTTAATATTTTGAATAAATCAATTATACCTTACTAAAATTTACGAATGAAAACTTATTTCGTATTTAATAAAATTTGATGCAAAATGATAAAAGAAAATACCATTTATATTAAAACAAGAAAAGGCGACTCTACAGAGTCGCCAATATCTTAGGCCTGCCTAATTCCATTGTTGTTAAAAAATTTCGAAGCTAATATTAAACTGGATTACCAGCCTTTTTTAGCAACACCATCCTTTACTGCTTCTAATGCTCTTGCTTCTCCAAGCATTGTAGTCATTTTGTTTCCTTTACCGTCGTTGCCCTGAGCCATGTAGCCACCACGAGCTGTTTTTGTAATTACTGCATCCTCCATAGGAACATTTTTTTCTTTTGTTTTCATGCAATACGCTGTTAATTTTCCTGCCATGTTGTTTAGTATTATTGATTAGTAAAATGGGTTAGAAGTGTTACTTCACGATAAAACTAAGAAATAATTCGGTTTTACCAAAAAAACTTATAGCACAATTGTTTGTAACATTAAAATAGATGAGTGAAATGAAGTAATTAACTGTTCAGTATTTACTACCTAGACGGTAATTATTTTAAATTGTACTCTTTGTTGATAGCTGCAATTATTTTTTTATTTTTCAATTACTTTTTTGCGTGGGTCGTTCCACGCTTTA
>JANXOQ010000195.1 GCA_025357775.1 Ferruginibacter sp.
CTCATGATAAAAAATTATCGTTAGTGGCAGAACTTTCTGACCTTGCGATAATAGTTACTGATAAATATGGGATTATAAACTGGGTTAATAACGCATTTGAACGAAATAGTGGATATTTACTTTCAGAGATAAAAGGAACCAAACCTAGTTCTTTTTTGCAAGGGCCAGAGACTAATAGTGATACCATAAATTATATAAGTAATCAACTAAAATTATTGGTAACATTTAATGTAGAAATAATGAACTATACCAAAACACATGAAATGGTATGGCTTAATCTTTTTATTTCTCCGATTTTTGAAGATGAAGAACATTTAGGATACATATCAATACAAACAGATCTTAGTAAACGTAAAAAATATGAGGCTGAATTATTAAAAGCAAAGGAAGCTGCAGAAGAAGCGGCAAAAGCAAAAGTACATTTTGTATCTGTAGTAAGCCATGAACTTAGAACACCGTTAAATGCAATATTGGGTTTTACAAATATTATTAGCTTTGAAAATCCAAGGCAAGATCAATTGAATAATTTGAATATGCTCAAATTTTCTGCTGATAATTTAATGAAACTTATAAATGATATTTTGGATTTTGGAAAAATTAGTGAGGGGAAAGCCGATATTGATTGTATTCCTTTTCAACTAAATGAACTTGCTCAAAATTTGCACAAAAACTTTTTGCTTTCGGCTACAACAAAACATATAAATTTATTGCTGAAAGTAGATGATAATTTACCTAATATTTTACATGGAGACCCCGCAAGATTATTGCAAATTTTAACAAATTTATTAAGCAATGCAATAAAATTTTCGAAAGATGGTGATGTTACTTTTGAAATAAAATTGCAACAAATTGAGAATTCAAAAGCACACCTTTTTTTTGCTGTAACTGACACTGGTATTGGTATACCTAAAGAAAAACAAGCTGAAATATTTGAACCTTTTTCACAAGCTGATTCAAGTATTAGTAAAGAATTTGGTGGTACTGGTCTTGGCCTTTCTATAGCTAACCAATTAATAAAAACAATGGGAGGCATTTTGCAATTAGAAAGTGATTATAATGAAGGTGCTTGTTTTTATTTTACTATTGTATTACCGATAGGGTATGATACAATTGTAAAAACAATAGAAGATATTTATTTGGATGATACGCATATAGCACAAGTAAAAGATAAAAAAATATTGATAGCAGAAGATAATAAAATGAATGCAATTGTAATAAAAAAAATGCTACAAAGGTGGCCTGTAGAAATTACAATTGCTAAAAATGGAATAGAGGCTATAGAGTTACATGCAAAAAAAGAGTATGACATTATATTAATGGATTTACAAATGCCAGAAATGGATGGCTACCAAAGCAGTAGAATAATAAGGGCTATTAATAAAAATATTCCAATTATAGCATTTACAGCTTCGTTGTTAGATGAAACAAGAAAGCTTGCATTAGAAAGTGGTATAAACGATTTTATTCTTAAGCCATGCGAACCTAAAGCTTTATTTGAAAAACTTTATGAGCATTTAAATTGAAAAATATGTTTAGTAATCCACGATCTTATAAACTTATTTCAAAGCAAATAAATACATTAGTTTTATTGAGCTTTAAAAACCGTTTTGCTATTATTTAAAAACAATACATTTTATAAATTTTAAAATAATAGTCACATTTATATTTTAAAAGAATGTGCTTCTTACTTATTCAAGTATACCTTTAGCAGCTATCCAACCTGTTGTCCATGCATTTTGAAAATTAAAACCACCCGTTACACCATCTACATTTATTATTTCTCCAGCAAAAAATAATCCACAATGCAATTTACTTTGCATTGTATTTGCCTCTATCTCATCTGTTTTTATTCCACCAGCGGTTACAAATTCTTCTTTAAAAGTTGTTTTGCCTTTTACTACAAATTCTTGCGCACACAAGTTTTTTATCAATTTGTTTTGCTCTTTAGCTGGTAAATCTGCCCATCGTATTTCAGCCTTTACTTCGCTTACCTGCAATAGATATTCCCATAGCCTTGTGGGTAATGCAAATGGATTTTTATTTTGTATTTTGGTACTAGCCATATCAAACCTTACTAATTGCATTTTATCTTTTAATGTATTTTCATTGTAATCTGGCAGCCAATTTATAATAGTTGTAAAATCATAATTGCGTTTAGCAAGCGCTATAGCAGCATAAGCAGAAGTTTTTAAAATGGCTGGTCCGCTCATGCCCCAATGCGTTATAAGTATTGGGCCGCTTTGCAAATATTTTTCACCTGCTATTTTTACTACAGCATTTTCTACTGATAACCCCATTAAACTAGTTATTGGATTTTTAGGCATATTAAAAGTAAATAAAGACGGTACAGGAGGCTCTACACTATGTCCCAATTTTATTAGCCAATCGCTTTGAGATAATTTTTGTGCCCCCCCAGTAGCTATACAAACAAAATCAGCTATTATTTTTCTTTCAGGATCTGTTGTAAGAACCCATTGGTTATTTTCTTTCTTTATTTCTTTAATAGCAGTATTTACTTCTAAAGCTACTTTATACTTTGTAGCTTCATTTAGTAAGCAATCTATAATAGTTTGTGAAATATTTGATGTTGGAAACATTCTTCCATCTGCTTCAGCTTTTAACTCTACCCCTCGTTCTTTAAACCAATCTATTGTATCTGTTGTAAAAAATTGATGAAAAGCTTTTTTAAGAAATTTTTCTCCACGTGGGTATTTCTTAATCATTTCTGCCATACTAAAACAAGCATGTGTTACATTACAACGACCCCCTCCGCTTACTTTTACTTTACTTAGAAGTTTACTCGTTTTTTCTATAATAATAACTTGCAGTTGTGGGTACATTCGAGCTGCATTAACTGCACAAAAAAAGCCTGCCGCACCACCACCAACTACAACAAGTTTTTTAGGATTCATTTATAATAATGTAAAATTATTTTTATTTTAAAAGTAGCATATCTTATTAAAAATTACTTAAAGTAGCTTTTGGATATTTGCATGACTTAATAGCACCAGCTCAAATTTACATTTATCTTCTCTTCTTTTTCGATTTCATCAAAAGAACTTAAAATATCTGGTCCATGTTTAGTTACATGCACATCATGTTCAAAATGCGCTGAAGGTTTTCTATCTTTCGTAAGAACCGTCCATCCATCATCTAGATGTAAGACTTCTTTTACTCCCATATTTATCATGGGTTCTATTGCAAGCACCATACCTTCTTTTAACTTTTCTTTGCTCCCTCTTTTTCCATAATTAGGTACTTGAGGGTCTTCATGTAGGCTTCTACCAAGTCCATGCCCTACAAGGTCTCTTACCACCCCGTATCCATTTTTCTTCTCTGTATGTTCTTGTATAGCAAACGCTATATCCCCAATTCTATTCCCCTGCCTTGCTTTTTCCACTCCACAATACAAAGACTCTTTTGTTATTCGCAAAAGCTTTTTTACTTCTTCTGATACTTCTCCTATTGCATACGTATATGCACTATCTCCATGAAAACCATTTTTCAAAATTCCAATATCAAGTGAAATAATATCACCATCTTTTAAAGGAGTATTACTGGGGAACCCATGTACCACTGCATCATTTACAGATATACAGGTAGCATAAGGAAAACCATGATAATTTAAAAAAGAAGGAATTCCTCCATTATCTCTAATAAACGCTTCTACAAGTATATTTACCTCCATAGTTGTCATTCCTGCTTTTAATACTTTAGCAACCTCAGCATGCGTTTTACCAACTAACAAACAACTTTGTCGCATTATTTCTACCTCTTCTTTAGTTTTGTATTGTATCATTTTTATAAAATAGTTATAAAACAAACCCTGACGATTTTGGCGTCAGGGTACAAAAAATATTTTTAGATTTATAATATTACATTCCAGCTTCAACTGTTTGGCGACCTTGCATTCTTCCAGTTGCCATCAAACCATCGTATTGACGCATCAATAACTGTGTTTCAATTTGTTGCAATGTATCTAACACTACTCCAACCATAATTAACAATGATGTGCCACCAAAAAAGTTAGAGAAGTTAACCTGCATCTTAAACACCAATTGAAACAACCCAGGCAGAATACCAACTAGAGCTAGCAAAATTGCACCTGGCAAAGTAATTCTATCCATTATAGTTCCAATATAATCTGCTGTTTCCTGCCCAGGTTTTACACCTGGTATAAAGCCATTGTTTCTTTTTAACTCATCTGCCATTTGCTTTGGGTTAAAAATAAGTGCAGTATACAAAAAAGTAAATGCTATTACAGCAATTGTATAAATAAGCATATACCACAGATTTGTGTGATCATTTAAAAAAGATTGTTTTTGTGTATTGCCTAAGCCAACTACAAATCCTATGAAAAATAATATTGCTTGAGCAAAAATTATCGGCATTACACCGGCTGCATTTACTTTTAAAGGCAAAAAGTTGCGTGCCCCACCTAGCTCACTATTACCAACCAATTGTTTTGCATAACTTACAGGTACTTTCCTTGTACCTTGTACAAGCATTATTAAACCCATTATAATTGCAATTAAAAATACAAATTCTATCAACATTAATAATAAACCACCAGCACCCATTGTGAGGCGTGAACTAAATTCCTGACTAATTGCCTGAGGAAAACGTGCAAGTATACCAACCATAATGATGATAGAAGTACCATTACCTAATCCTTTATCAGTTATTTTTTCACCAAGCCACATGACAAATAATGTTCCCACTGTTAAAATAACTATTGTAGAGATCCAAAAAAAGCTTGCATATGCAGGTATTAAAGCATCTCCTTGTGTTTTTAGATACCCAATGTATGCAGCTGCTTGAAAAGCAGTTACTCCAACAGTTAAATAACGAGTCCATTGATTAATTTTCTTTCTACCACTCTCACCTTCTTTTTGCACTTTAGCCATCTGTGGCACTAAAATGGTGACCAACTGCATAAAAATAGAAGCAGAAATGTAAGGCATGATACCTAAAGCAAATATTGAAGCTTTTGAAAAAGCACCACCTACAAAGGCATCCAATAAACCAAGCATACCACCTTTTGAACTTTCTGTTAAAGCAGAAAGTTTATTTGGGTCAATACCTGGTAAAACTATAAAAGAGCCTAGACGATAAATAAATAATAAACCCAATGTGAATATTATTTTGTTGCGTAGTTCTTCTATGCTCCAAATATTTTTAAGTGTTGTTGTAAACTTCTTCACAGAATAAATGTCGTTTTTTTTGTACAAAAAGTAAAAGACGCATTTTAAAAATGCGTCGTACAAATATCGTTAAAATTATTTTATTATCTCTACTGTTCCACCAACAGCTTCGATTGCAATTTTTGCTTTTTTACTTATAGCGTTTACTTTAAAAGTATATTTTCCTTTTATTTCACCATTACCCAATAATTTAACGTTGTCTTTTTGACTAATTAAACCATTAATATATAGGTTAGCTAAACTAAATTCAGTAATACCGTACTTTTCTGCATAATGGTCAATTTTTCCAATATTTAACGCTACGTATTCTACCCGATTAATATTTTTAAAACCACGCTTGGGTACTCTACGTTGAATAGGCATTTGCCCACCTTCAAAACCAGGCTTACTTTTGTAACCAGCACGACTTTGACCACCTTTATTACCTTTTGTAGATGTTCCACCTTTACCACTTGCTTCACCACGACCAATTCTAATTGCTTTGTGTGTAGCACCTTTTGCAGGTTTAAGAGAATGTAAATTCATATTGCTTTTGTTTTTTACTTACGCCTCGAAAGCATTCGGGGCTCGCTTTTTTTAAAAAATTGTAGATACACAGTTATCAATATTAAGAAGGTAGATATGATTAACTAATTATCCTAATGTTAACTGTGATAAATACTTTTATATTTCTTCCACTTTTACTAAATGACTAACTTTTGAGATCATTCCTGTGATTTGTGGAGTAACTTCTTTCTCAACAGTTCTATGCATTTTGGTTAAACCCAGAGCTTGAATAGTTCTTTTTTGACGCTCAGA
>JANXOQ010000198.1 GCA_025357775.1 Ferruginibacter sp.
CTTGCCGATAATCCCCCTCCTCCAGAGGGGTTAGCGGAGGCTGTTTTGAGAGAAGGTAAAAAACTTTGGCAGGCATACTTTGCAAATACAGATGTACACACAGTAAGAGACGATTTAAAACTTAACCGAGTAGATGTGGGTTGGTACCAAATACGCAAAGCCTTGCAGGCTCGCAATGCCAGTGGAGATTTTGCACCTGTAAGTTTTAAACCATTTGAAGAAGCCTACAAATTACTAAGTGAAAAGTTGCAACCAATGGTTTATGCATTAGGGTTTTTGAGGGTCTAATTTACCCTCCCCGCAAGCGCATTATTGGCAATTAAATTGTATATTTTTTAGGTAAAAACATTTGGTTTAAAAATATGTTGTAATTAAAAAAAACCAGTAAAAAAACCTTACAAGTAAAAAAGAAATAAAGCACAACAGCCCCAAAATTATAAAAACATAAATAACCTATTTTTGAAAAAAACATAAATGCTCCTACATCAAATAACCCAATTTTTAGAAACCATTGCTCCAGCTTGCTTGCAAGAAAGTTATGATAATGCTGGCTTGCTTACGGGTAATGCAAGCATGCACTGCACGGGTGTGCTTATAAGCCTAGATTGTACGGAGGCGATTGTGCAAGAGGCGATTGATAAAAATTGTAATGTAATAGTGTCGCATCACCCCATTGTTTTTAGTGGGCTTAAAAAAATAAATGGCAATAATTATGTGGAACGTACCATTATTAAAGCCATTAAAAACGACATTGCTATTTATGCAATACACACCAATTTAGACAATGTACTGCAAGGGGTAAATGGAAAAATAGCTCAAAAACTAGGTTTACAAAACGTACAAATATTAGTGCCTAAAAAAGACTTTTTACAAAAACTGGTAGTTTTTTGCCCAAAAGAAAATGCACAGCAGCTGAGCGAAGCATTGTTTGCAGCCGGTGCAGGAAATATTGGAAATTATAGCGAATGTTGTTTCATAAGCGAAGGAATAGGAAGTTTTAAGCCAGAAAATGGGGCTAATCCTCAAACGGGAGAAATAGGAAAAAGGGAGACAGTGCAGCAAAGTAGGGTAGAAATAATTTATCCTGAATGGCTGAAAGGGCAAATTATAACCGCCATGAAAGCAAACCATCCTTATGAAGAAGTAGCACATAATATCATTAATCTTCAAAATAAATACCAAGCAATAGGTAGTGGCATTATAGGAAAATTGGCTGAGCCAGTAGAAGAAATTGATTTTTTAAATAAACTAGCCCTCGTTTTTAGTATAAAAGCTATAAAACACACCACTTTATTAAACAAAAAAATTGAAACAGTAGCTGTTTGTGGTGGTGCAGGTAGTTTTCTTACTGCTGCTGCAAAAGCAGCAGGGGCAGATGTTTATGTAACTGCAGATGTAAAATACCATGATTTTTTTGATGCAGATGGACAATTGCTATTGGCAGATATTGGGCATTTTGAAAGCGAGCAATTTACCATAGACTTACTGTTTGAACTTTTAAGCAATAAATTCCCTAACTTTGCGCTCCTTAAAACAAGCGTTAATACCAACCCCGTTGTATATTACGTTTTGTAATCAAACAAAAAATACAAGAAAACACTATGGCAGCAGTTAAAGAATTTTCAATAGAAGAAAAATTGACCTCCCTTGTACGTTTGCAAAAAATAGAGAGCAAGCTAGATGAAATAAGAATTTTAAAAGGCGAATTGCCGATGGAAGTAAAAGATTTAGAAGATGAAATAGAAGGTTTGCATGCACGCCAAACCCGTGTGGAAGAAGAAATAAACGGAATAACAGAATTTATAGACCAACGCAAAGCTGGTATTGCTGAAGCCAAAGCTTTGATTACAAAATATGAAAAGCAAAGTGAAAATGTAAAAAATAGTCGTGAGTTTGATGCTATAAATAAAGAGCTAGAAATGGCACAACTAGAAGAGAAGTTATGCGAAAAGCATATAAAAGATGCCAATGAAGAAATAACTGAAAAAGCGTACCAATTGGAGTCTGCTAAAAAAGCAGTAGCTACAAAAGAAACTAACCTAAGTGGTAAAAAAGGGGAATTGGAAAAAATTATTAGTGAAACAGAAAAAGAGGAAAAATATTTTAATAAAGATATAGCTGCAGCAAGAACAAATGTAGATGAACGTTTAATAGTAAGTTACGATAAAATTAGAAAAAACTATCGCAATGGATTAGCAGTGGTAGCAGTTGAAAGAGACAGTTGTGGTGGCTGTTTTCATGCTATACCTCCACAAAAGCAGAGTGAAATAAAGCTTCGTAAAAAAATAATGGTTTGTGAAAACTGTGGTAGAATATTAGTAGATGCTGAATTGAATGATGGAATAGATGTAAAATAATATTCCTAATTATACATAAAAAAACCACCGCAACATCGGTGGTTTTTTTATGTGTTTAATTTTATCTAATACCATTTGTAAGTGTAATTTAGTTTAACCCTTACAAAAAAAATAATGTCAGCATTAGCCTGCCTAAGGCGAGTTTCTATAAACATATTCTACTTGTTAAGCTTCCCAAAAAAATTGGAAAATGCTACGCTTACAATATTTTTGGTAGTTCTATTTATAATTTCATACCCAATTCCACTCTTCTATTTTTTGCTTTATTAGCCGTTGTAGTATTTGCTACAACTGGTTTTGTATCTCCAAAGCCAGTAGCTATAAGCCTTTCCGCAGCTATACCTTTTTTGGCAAAATACTTTAAAACTGTATTTGCTCTTGCTTGAGATAGCATCTTATTTTTTTCTGCTTTACCTACATTGTCAGTATGCCCATCTATTGTTAAAATATAATCAGGGTATGCATTCATTATTTTTACTACCTCATTTAGCTGCGCAAAAGATGCTGGTTTTAGCAAATCTTTGCCTGTTTGAAATTGTATTGCTTTGGCAGCAAAATTTAATTTTTTAATAATAGCCTCTGCTACTTTAGGGCAACCATTGTTTTCTGCTGTGCCAGGTTTGTCTTTGCATTTATCATCTTTGTCGGCTACGCCATCTCCATCCATGTCTGGGCAACCATTTAATGTTTTCAATCCTTTTTCTGTTGGGCAATTGTCTTTACTATCTTCCACGCCATCACCGTCTTCATCAGGGCAACCATCAAATTCTTTTAGCCCTGCTACTGTTGGGCATTTATCTTCGCTGTCTATAACTCCATCTTTATCTGTATCTAAAGCTTCTTTTTTTATTTCTTCATTTACAACAGCAGATTTTTTTGAAGGAGCTTCTGTATTCTCTTCCTTTTCTTTAGCCTCTTTAGGTTTTTTATATGGAAAACCAATGTGTAAACCAGCATAAATATTGGCACTTGTAAGTTTGCTAATACCGGTAACATTGCTTAGCAAATCATCGCTACCAATAAAAAATATACCAAGCCTCAAGCCAATACCTATTTTTAAATCTTTTGATAAGTTGTTATACGAAATTGGTAATCCAGCATCAAACAATTTACTCTCAAACCTTGGTGTTATTACTGCTTGAAAAGGATTGCTGTTGCTTCTTGGACTGCCACCCGTAAGCCCTGTGGTAAATAATGCATTTACATAAATATGTTTTGAAAATTTATAATCACCATACAATGTAATAACAGTAGGCGCTGTTACTGTAGTGCTAGAGCTATCATTTGTGTAACTAGCTCCTATAGATTTAAAATAAGTAGCCACATCTGTAAAGTTTATGTTGGCAGTATCTACTCTGCTTCTAATAACTCCCCCAGTAGGAAACTTTAGCGTGTACCGCTCATTATTGGGAGATGTTTTATAATTAACAGAACCAATATCTTGTATAGCAAATCCTATTTTATATTTATATTTATTTTCATATCTGTTTACTGAAATCTTGTTGTTTCCATTTTCATCTTCATTAATAATTCTATGTTCATATACTGCACCAATATCAATACCAAGGCCACTACCAGCCCCGCCAAACAACAGCTCTTTTGAAGTAAGGTTATTAAAACCATTATTGTTATTAAAACTTTTAGAAATATCTACACTTCCATTAAATTCAACTTTCGAAATAGAAGTATCTAATAATTTTACAGATAAGTTATTAGCATTGATACTGCTATATGCAAGCCCATTGTATCGTTTTATTATGCCTCCCACTTTTAAGTAATGTACACCCGTATTTAAAACCTCTCTGCCATAAGCAATACCTATATCTGTAAATGCATGTGCGGTACTAATTAAATTACCTGTAGTAAAAACAGTTCCATTTGGTTGTTTTATTCCTTTTATTCCATCAGATACAAGTGTAAAATAATCTGTATTTAATCCGCTGCCTGTTTGTAATATTCTGCCTCTTGTTACAAGCCCTATGGCACTTTTTTTATTTATCTGAAACATAAAAGATGGTAATCTTGCTTCACCTAAGCCATTAAAACCAATATCACTTGTCCTTCCACTTTTTATAAAAGCAACATCTTTGTTATTGTTTAAAGAATCAATCAATGAGCCAAAACTTTTTATGTACCCATAATTTTGATTAACCGACGCATTATTTGAAAACAATTGTATATCTAATTTAAGCCTATTATCGGCAATGTTTGCTGGGTTTATATACAATCCATTTATACCTGAATAGTTACTATTGGCTATACCGTAATATCTTTGTGCGCTAGCATTAATAATTGTGTTAATAAATAGTAAGAAAGTTATTATTTTTTTCATAATATGTAAATGTATATTTTTTAATTATATGCAAAAATGCATTTTAAACTTTATAAAACAATCATAAAATTGCACACAATTTTATTTGTAATTTTAATATTAAAATTTACATGTTACATAGTTCTCGGTTTTTATAATTTGTAGAAAAATTAGAAATAAATATCTAAATAAAAATAATATGAAGTTAAATTTATTGGTTGTAGTTATGTCATTCTTTTATTTTAAATGCTTTGCGCAAGTACAAGGTTGTAGAGACCCATTAGCAAGCAACTACAATGCAGCAGCTACAATATCGGATTGTAGTTGTACTTATAATACTGCAAGTATAACAGCAAGCAGCAAATATTTGATACCTACCTCACCAGCAAACCTTGAGGAAACATCTGGCTTAATTTTAATTGGCAATAAAATTTATACACACAATGATAGTGGTGGTGATGCCGCCATTTATGAGCTAGATACCATTACTGGTAGCGGTGCTATCATAAGAACAATTAATATTACCAATGCTACCAATGTAGATTGGGAAGATATTACACAAAACGATACACATTTATTTATTGGAGATTTTGGAAATAATGTAGATGGTGCTAGAATGAATTTGATAATTTATAAAATTGCAAAAAGTGAATTAGCAGTTAGCAATAACATAATAGCCGAAATAATAAATTTTACATACAGCAACCAAACACAACCGCCAACTGCTGTAGCTGCTAACACTACAAATTTTGATTGCGAAGCTATGATAGCAACCAACGATAGCATATATTTATTTACAAAACAATGGACGGCACTACAAACATCATTGTACAAAATGCCCGTTGTTGCTGGCTCTTATGTAGCTAGCCTTAAAAGTACTTGGGCAGCCAATACGCTTGTAACTGGTGCTACACTTACCAAAAATAAAAATGCAGTTGTGCTAACCGCCTATAATAAAACGGGAGGTGAACAAATAATTTTGTTATATGGTTTTACTCAAAATAATTTTTTAGACTGCACAAAACGAAACCTTACTTTAAACGAAGGAAGCATTACCAATTTTCACCAAATAGAAGCTATAACTAATATAGATGATAAACAGTTTTTTATAAGTAATGAAAAATCTGTAATTACTTACCCAATAATAGGTGCAATAACTACCACTGCCAAACTAAGAAAAATAGACCTTACCAGTTTTTTACAACCTTGGTATACTGTCTTGCCCATAAGGTTTACAAACTTTACAGCGTTAAGAAACAACAAATTTGTAAATATATTTTTCTCTATAGAAGCTGCTGCTGCTAATACAAAATATGAAATACAAACAAGTACAAATGGTATAGATTTTTTTAGTATTAAAGAAATTTATGGTAACGGCAATAATTTTAATTATGAAATTATGCTACAATCTAACAACAACTTTTTTAGAATTGTAGCCATAGCAGATGAACAAAAAAGCCACTTTTCTAATATTGTAAAGGTACTAGCAGATAAAAATGTTTTTAATATTTTTCCAAACCCTGTTAAAGATAAATTATACTTATCTACCGTGGGTTTCGGTAGTAAACCTTTGTGTTTAAAAATATTTAATGCAGAAGGTAAGTTTGTTTTAGATAACAAAAAAAATAATATTGGTGGTTTTATTTCTGTGATGCAATTAGCTGCGGGGGTTTATACGGTTGTGGTAAATGATGGTATAAAAGAGTATTCGGAAAAATTTGTAAAGGAGTAATTTTTTAAATACCTATTGTATTTTGTAAGTTTTAAAAAATTGTTTTCTTATTTTAATTTACTGCCATATTTGTAGCAAAACTTGCAGAAAGAAAAGCAAAGTATTATAAGCCAACTACCATTGCTTGCAATATAATTGGTTAAATAGATATTTTAAATGTGGTAGTGTATGGTATGATAATTACAAAATTACCAAGTACTACTGGTTCACAAATCTTAGCTAATATTGCAAATTTTCCTTTTGCTTAATACCCGCATTTGCGCCTGTTAAGGCTAGGGCTTTGTGCAGGTTGGTAATCAGTATTCCTTCTGCTGGGAACCGAAGCCGATTGAAAATAAATGTAGAAAATATATTACAAATGCTCATTTTTATTACTTCTGCCCGAAAAAGCTGGGCTATGTACAAATGCCGATTGTTTTTCCTTCTGCCCAACTTGCACAAAACCCAATGTTGCCTGTAGGTTTTCTTCTAGTTGGTCAGTTTTGGCAGTCCTGTTTTAGCTAATATTTCGTTTGCTCTTTTCAACTTTTCAGGAAACAAGTTTTGTCCCTTAAAACGTTCAAGTGTTTTGTCAATTACAATAATCGGAACTTTAGATTTATTTAATTTTTCTATTGTTTGTTCTACTGTCATAACTAATTTTTATTTTTTTTTGTTAATAAAAATGCTTCATAGTCTTCACCTACAATAAACTTTTCCCACTCTTCATTTTTTGTGTATCCTAAAACTATAAAATCTGCTTCAATTTCCGCCAAGTTATTTGTTATTCCCATTCTATAAAGCCTTGTTCTAACAGCTGTGCTTCCTGTTGCTAAAATCCAAGCATTTGGGTGTCTCTCTGTAAAAGCATAAACTGTCGAAGCTACAGTTGCCAAAACTTTAAGGCTGTCTCCATTATTTGTCACACTCAAATCATTAATTCCATTCGTACTTTCATCATAATCTCCAAAGCCTAAATTATATACATTGTCGGTGGTTGTTTCTGTATAAATAACCATTTTCTTTATAAACCCTTTAGGTCCTTCACTTAAGAATTCATAAAATTGTAAAGAACTTTCAGAACGATAATTATATTTTGGGTGCTTCATTTAAGCTTTTGGTAAAGCTAAAGCTTTTTCTTCTAAACTGTTGAAATTGAGGGATCGTCCAAACTTACAGGCAACTATTATTTTTATGAATATAGCAATATTTAATTATTAGGAAAAGATGGATGGTGAATTTAATAAATATTTGCTTATGCGCCCGCTGTAGCAGCTACCAAAGCAGCACTTGCAGCTGCTTCAGCCGCAGAAGACGTAGCATTTGCATCATTATTTACATTTGCCATACTTACAAAACCATAGCCCCATCCTTTCAGTTCATTCACCCATGCAAGTGAGCCATCTTTTGCATAAAGGCAAATTAATATTCCATTTAAACCAATGTATAATTTATCGCCTTCCAAACTTATTTGTCCGATAGCATAAGACGTATTTGATTTGATGTATTGTTTCAATTTTATTTCCCATATTATGCTGCCATCTTTTTTATTTAAAGCTGCTACTTTTCCATTAGATAAAATAAATAATTTGTTTTGTTTCATTTTATGTGTTTAGTTTTTTTCAAATTTATACTAAAACCGAATTGTTTGTAAACTTTTATATAAATGGTTGGTTGTTTATAAGTACTATAAAAATCATAATATATAGGCAGTAATTATTACTGTTTTAAGAAATAAAAAAATAAAGGGTAGATTTTACAGCATCTCATATTATACTTTATTGACCAGAAAAAATAACATAGACAATCTATAAATTATGTCGGGTAGCCGATATTTTCATAGCAACTTTTTTAATTTACAATGCTTCTTTTGATTAACCCAAAATTTTAGGAAAAAGTTCCAATTTTGGTTTCGATAATATTTGCAACTTTATATTTTTAGGAAATAATGATTATCGAGGAATACAACTATTTTAAAATACAAAATATTTACTAAATTTACTTTCACAATTACATTTTTTATAATGAAAAAATTTCTTTTTTTTGCAATAGCCACTTTTTTAATAGCTACATCATTGCAAGCACAAAAATTATTTACTGCAGAAGATTATAATAAAGCCGTAAGTAGACTAGGCGTTAATTTAAATAAATTGATAGACAGAAATGCTGTACGACCACAATGGCTAGCCGATGGCAATTTTTGGTATAGTGTAAGAACAGCTACAGCTGTGGAATATGTATTAGTAAATGTAAAAGATGGCACAAAAAAAATAGCAGCAAAAAAAGAAGATTTAATTCCTATCGATAAAAATATTTCTCTGCCCAATGTAAAATCTACCGAGGTAATATCACCTGATGCTAAAAAAGTAGCTTTTATAAAAAACTGGAATTTGTATGTAGAAGACATTGCAACAAAGGCACAAACACAACTAACTACTGATGGCGAAAAAAACTTTGGCTATGCTACTGATAACGCAGGATGGACTCACAGCGATAGAGCTGTTTTACTATGGTCTCCAGACTCTAAAAAAATAGCTACTTTTAAGCAAGACCAAAAAAATGTAAGTAACATGTATTTGGTAAAAACAACCGTGGGTGCGCCCGAGCTTAGTGAGTGGAAATACCCATTACCTCAAGATAAAGAAATTGTAAAAATACACAGGGTTATTATAGACATAGCAACCGCAACGGTAATAAAACTAAAAACTGCCGCAGACGACCATCGCAGTACATTATGCGACGATATTAGCTGTGGTGGGTCTTTTGATGATAATATTTGGAGTGCAGATGGTACCAAGCTTGCATTTATATCTACCCCAAGAGACCATAAAAGTGCAACTCTTAGAATGGCAGATGCTACAACTGGTGAAGTTAGAGATGTGTTGAAAGAAACCGTAGCCACTCAATTCGAGTCAGGAAATAAATCTAGTAACTGGCGGTATTTATCTGCTACCAATGAAATAATTTGGTTTTCTGAAAGAGATAATTGGGGGCATTTATATTTGTATGATGCTATTAGTGGAAAGCTAAAAAATAAAATTACAACGGGCAATTTTGTAGTAACAGAAATTTTGAAAATAGATGAAAAAAAACGTACTATTTTATTTGAAGCCAAAGGAAAAGAGGTTGGGCAAAACCCTTATTTTAGTTATTTATATTCAATAAATTTTGGAGGTAAAAATTTAAATTTGCTTACGCCTGAAAGTGGGAACCATGATATTACTTTGTCGGATGATGGTAAATATTTTGTAGATAATTTTTCAAAGCAAGATGCACCAAACACTTCTATGCTAAGGGATATAAATGGCAAATTAATTTCACAATTAGAAAAAGCAGATATAACTCGGTTGACTGCTACAGGTTGGAAAGCACCAGTACCTTTTACGGTAAAATCTGCAAATGGCAGTTTTGATTTATTTGGTATTATGTATCAACCCTCCAACTTAGACCCTACAAAAAAATATCCTGTTGTAAATTATATTTATCCTGGTCCGCAAGGTGGTGGTGTAGGCTCATGGTCTTTTTCTGCAATTGGTTCTAGCGACCATCAAGCATTGGCAGAGCTTGGTTTTATTGTAGTGGTTATAGAAGGTAGTTGTAACCCCAATAGGTCAAAATCTTTTCATGATGCATGCTATGGTAATATGGGAGATAATACCCTGCCTGACCAAATAAGTGGACTACAACAATTGCAACAAAAATATGCATATTTAGATTTGGATAGAGTCGGCGTTTGGGGGCACTCAGGTGGTGGCTATGCTACAGCAGATGCAATGTTTAGCTATCCTAATTTTTATAAAGTAGGTGTAAGTGAAAGTGGCAACCACGACAATAGAAATTATGAAGACGACTGGGGTGAGCGCTATATTGGGCTGCTAGAAAAAGATAATTATGAAAAGCAAGCTAACCAGTTATATGCTAAAAATTTAAAAGGAAAACTAATGATAGCGCATGGCAATATGGATGATAATGTACCACCTTATAATAGTTACTTGGTAGTAGATGCACTTATAAAAGCTAATAAAGATTTTGATTTAGTTATTTTTCCTAACGCAAGGCATGGCTATGGTGCAGATAGCTATTACATGATGCGCAGGCGTTGGGATTATTTTGTGCAACATTTAATGGGGGCGGTGCCGCCAAAAGAATTTCAAATAAAACTTGCGCCAGATAGCAGAAAGTAGGGTTTATCAATCCCAGCTAGAAAGTTTAAATTATCAAATAATTTAAATTATTTTAAAGTTGAATGGCTTTGTATTTGCTGTGTTCAAGCAATAAGTGCAACTTTTTATTTTTTTAAAATAATTCAACAACGCATTTGCTGTAGGCATGTAAAACAATTGAAAAAAACAATTTTACGATTTACCTTTGATCTATGACTAACCGCCAACTTTTTCTTAATCATGTAGGGCAAACATCAGACGCACCTTTGTGCTTAAACATTGTGCTGGCAGAAGGAAGCAAAATGTGGGATGCGGATGGGAAAGAGTACATTGATTTGATAGCAGGCATAAGTGTTTGCAATGTGGGTCACAGACACCCAAAAGTAGTGCAAGCCATAAAAGACCAAGCCGATAAATACTTACATATAATGGTGTATGGCGAGCTAATAGAAAACCCACAGGTAGACTATGCAAAAACATTAACAGATTATTTACCTAATACATTAAACTCCGTTTTTTTTACAGCAAGTGGTAGCGAAGCTACAGAAGGCGCTATGAAATTAGCCAAGCGATATACCAATCGAACACAAATAATTTCTTTTAAAAACAGTTACCATGGTAGTACACAAGGTGCGCTAAGTGTAATGGGCAGTGAGTATTGGCAACAAGCTTTTCGCCCATTATTGCCAGATGTGTTGCAGCTACGTTATAATAATTTTGAAGATTTAAAAAACATAACCGAACGTACAGCATGTGTAATAGCAGAAAGCATACAAGCCGAAGCAGGTATTTTAAAACCACAGCATGGCTGGTTACATTCACTAAGGCAACGTTGCAACTGCACAGGCACACTACTGGTGTTAGATGAGATACAGTGCGGCTTTGGGCGCAATGGTACCCTATGGGCTTTTGAACAATTTAATGTAGTGCCAGATATTTTATTACTAGGCAAAGCCATTGGCGGAGGTATGCCACTCGGTGCATTTATTGCTAATAAAAATATGATGGATTGTTTTACTTTTAACCCTGTGCTAGGACATATCAATACTTTTGGTGGACATCCTGTAAGTTGTGCAGCAGGGCTTGCAGGATTAAACGTTTTGTTAGAAGATAAATTAATTGATACCGTTTTTGAAAAAGAAAAATTATTTCGTTCGTTACTAGTACATCATTCCATAAAAAATATAAGTAGCGCTGGGCTAATGATGGCAGTGGAGTTTGATAACTTTGAAACCAATAAAAAAATAATAGATAAATTAATAGAACAAGGTGTTTTTACAGACTGGTTTTTATTTTGTGCGCATGCTTTTAGGATTTGCCCACCGCTCAATATTAACGAGCAAGAAATAAGGAAGGCTTGTGGGATAATTATGGAGGTGCTAACCCAAATAAATTAAACCTTTTTTTTACCACTCATGTAAAACAAATATCTAACTTTAGTGCGTTACCATTATTTTGAATAAAAAATTAATATTTAATCATTTCAACATGATAGAAGTTCAAAAAATTTCCAAACAATACAGTCTTACTAAGAAGCAGCAAAAAGAATTACAAACAAATGCATCATCAATTAATGCTGTAAATAATGTAAGTTTTACTTGCACACCTGGTAGTGTGTTTTCTTTGCTTGGTGCAAATGGTGCTGGCAAAACTACCACGCTACGCATGATTTCTACAATACTAAAACCCACCCAAGGAGATATTATTGTGGGAGGAGAAAGCGTACTAAACAACCCAGAAAAAGTAAGAACGAAAATTGGTTTTCTTACTGGCTCTACAAACCTATACGATAGGCTTACTCCAGCAGAAACAGTACAATATTTTGCAGATTTGCACGGTATGGATAGAACTATTTTTGAACAAAGAAAAGATAAACTTTTTACGCAGCTAGGTATACATGAGTTTTCTAAAAAAAAGATTGCTCAAATGAGTACAGGCATGAAACAAAAGGTATCTATTGCCCGAAGCATGATACACGACCCTAGCATTGTAATTTTTGATGAACCTACTTCTGGCTTAGATGTAATAACGGCAAATAGCATTATTGAACTGATAAAACAATGCAAGCTAGAAGGTAAAACGATTATATTTTCATCGCATATAATGAGTGAGGTAGATTTACTTTGCGATGAACTAGCCATTATTCATAAAGGCAATTTAATTTATAGCGATAGTATGAAAAATTTTAGAACACAGCATGTGCATCAATCATTAACGGAAGCTTTTATTGATATAGTAAAAAATAATGGAAGGAAAGAATTGTTAGCATAAATTTTAGACTTCAACAACTTAAACTTTGAAATTTCAATCTCAACCCTGAATTTACAACAATGAATACCATACTAACCGTCTACAAAAAAGAAATAAAAGACACGCTAAGAGACAAGCGCACCCTCATTACTTCAATAGTATTACCTGCAGTTATTATTCCATTATTACTTTTTGGAATGACAAAGCTAATGAATACTTTAATGAAAAAAGAGTCTGATAAAAAACTAAAAATTGCTTTAATAGGGAATACAGAAGCATTTAAAAAACAATTAGAAGACACTACAATCTCACTTATATCTTCATACGCACTAGAAGATGGCAAAACCGCTATTGCAAAAGATAGTTTGGATGCAGTAATAGAATTTACGCCTGAATTTACAGCTAATGTAAACGAACTTAAATCGGGCAAAATAAATTTGTATTATAAGAGTACAAATTTAATGTTGGAAAAAAGAGTTTCAGAAAAAATAGATGGCATAAAAAATGGTATTTTAAATGAGCGACTTAAAAAATTAAATATTACCCCTGAAACCCTTGTTCCATTTGATGTAACTAAAGTAGATATAGCTACTGCAAAGGAACAAATTGGTAAAATGGCAGGTGGTTTTTTACCTTATATTTTTATTCTCTTTTGTTTTTTAGGTTGTATGTATCCAGCAATAGATTTAATAACGGGGGAAAAAGAAAAAGGCACTATGGAAACATTGCTTACTTCCCCAGCATCTCGTTTTCAAATATTGATAGGTAAAATATTAGCTATTGCTACAATTGGTTTATCAGCGGCATTAATGACTATTATTGGCATGGTTGGTGGTTTAAAATTTATGCCCAATTTACCACCCGATTTTTTAGCTACTGTAAATGATATGGTGAGTATAAAATTTATAATTATGCTTTTTGCAATGCTTATACCATTAAGCATATTTTTTGCAGGTATAATGTCTGCTTTGGTTATAAAAGCAAAAAGTTTTAAAGAAGCGCAAAGTATTTTAACACCCGTAAACTTTATGGTAATTATACCTGCAATAATGGCTACCATACCTGGTATAGTATTAACATGGCAAACAGCTTTTGTACCTATTTTAAATATAGCACTAGCTACAAGAGAAATAATTGCTGGCACAATAAATATAGGGCAATATGTAGTAGTAGTGTTATCGCTAATTGGTTTTGCTTTGGGTGCTGCGTTTTTAAGCTATAAGCAATTTAGTAAGGAAGGTATGGTGCTGAAATAGTAAATATTTATTGGTTTTTAAATATATTATCATTTTTTTTAAAACAACAATCAATGTTAGCAACAATTTTATGACGACCCCAAAATATTATATTGCAACATTAATTTTAATATTATTTTTTTTGACCTCTTTTGGACAAAAGAGTAAGATAAATTTTTTGTTAGCATTTAGTGATGGTTCTTCAGGACAAGAATTATGGGGTTTCAAAACAACCTCAGGTAAAATTGCAATTAAGCCAAAATATGAAATTGTTGGCACAGACACTTTATATGATTTTGCATTTGTGACAATAAAGTATAAGTGGGTAGCAATTAATAAGAAAGATAGCATAATTCTGACACCATATATTTTCGACAATGGACCAGATTATTTAGACAATGGACTTTTTAGATTTGTTGAAAATGGAAAAATAGGTTTTGCAAATGAAAAAGGACAAAAAGTTATTCCTGCACAATTTGACTTTGCATTTTCTTTTAGTGAAGGACTTGCAGCATTTAGCGTTGGAGGTAAAATGGAAAAATGGGATAGTGAACATTCCACTTGGAATGGTGGACTTTGGGGTTTTGTAAACAAAAAAGGACAAGTTGTGATTAAGCCACAATTTGACAATACTTATGAATTTAGAGGATTGACTTGTGAAGTTTGGACTATAGACAAAAAACACATTTTAATAGACAGAAAAGGAAACAAAATAAAGACATTAACTAAATGACCGAAAAAAACTGTTGCTAACAAGGGGTTTTGTGCAAGTTGGGCAGACGGAATAACAATGAGCATTTGTAATTCTGTTCAGCTTTTGTTTCGGCAGACGGAATGCTATCGGCTTTTGCACTTATCTTAAACTTTGGTATTTCAATTTTGCTTCGATTCCAGGCAGAAGGAATACTAATTCCCAACCTAACTAAAGGTCCCAGCCGATAACTGTAGCTTACATAACTTCATATAGAGAAGTAAAAGCATAACTAATATGTTTTTGTAAATACCATTTCAAACCCAAAAAAGAAAACTCATTATATATACAAAGCAGTAAATATTATTGCAAATAAAAATACAGTTTCAAAACAAGTTTATACATTGTTTTTGATTTATAAGATTATAAAAACTTAGTAAGCTTTGTAAATAATAACCAAACTTATAATTACAACATATATATTGATGTGTAGCATACTTCCATATTGGCACTACTTGCTTTTAATTTTGCCATTTAGCCAATTTTCACTTTAACTAATTGAGTATTATCTTTGCTTTGAATTATGAATACAGAAGTGTTGATGAATATGTATAAGAATGACCCCCGTGTAAATAAAATTGCGGATGGTATTACTATGTACGATAAGCAACACATGCATCTTAAAGGGTTAAATGGAAGCGCTTCGCAATTTCTATTAGCTGCCGTGCATGCACACAAAGCAACTGCACAAACCAACTACCTTATTATTTTAAGAGATGCAGAAGAGGCTGCCTATTTTCACAACTCTTTAGAAAATATTACTAGCGCATTAGATATTTTTTATTTCCCTTCTTCTTTTAAAAATAAAAAAAATTATCAACTTTTAAATAGTAGCCATGTAATGCTCCGTACGGAAGCATTGACTAAAATTACCCAAGCAAAAACACTTGACCAAGCTAAAAAGATTGTAATAAGTTACCCAGAAGCTATTTTTGAAAAAGTAGTATTATCGAAAACACTATCTGAAAATATTATAAGCATAAAACAAGCTGATGTATTAGATGTAACAACAATGCTGCAAAAATTTATTGAGCATGGTTTTACCAAAACAGATTTTGTGTACGAGCCAGGGCAGTTTGCCATACGTGGAGGAATAATAGATATTTATAGTTTTGGCAACGAAAAGCCCTACCGTATTGAGTTGTTTGGGAATGATGTGGATAGCATTCGCATTTTTGACCCCGAAACACAACTAAGTGAAAGAAAATTATTGAGTGTAAATATTATTCCAAATGTAGAAACCCAATTTGAAACAGGAGAGAAAGTTTCGTTAATAGAATTTTTGCCAGAGAATACCGTAGTGTGGATGGAAGATTGGGATTTTATAAAAGAAAAAATAGAAGATGAAACAGAAGGTGTAGCTATTTTTACTTTTAAAGATATTGATGACAACAACAATGATTCATTATTTATAAAAGATTTGAATGCAAAAGATTTTGTAGATGCAGAAACGTTAGAAAAGCAAATAGCAGAGAGGCATATTGTTGAAATTGGAAAGCATGCATTCTTTGGCTTAAATAATAAAGATGCCAGCCTAAGTTTGTCGAAAGCGGTGCAACCAGAAAACGAACTTTTTATAAACCAATTCGGCTTCGACAAGCTCAGCCAGACAACAAACGAACAAAACTTTGAACCTTCAATTTTCAACTTCTATACAAAACCCCAACCTTCTTTTAATAGGCAATTTGATTTGCTAATTAAAAACTTACAAGAGTTTGAAACAAGGCAATACAATATTTTTATTTTTGCAGATAACCCCAAGCAGCTTGAAAGGCTGCATGTAATTTTTACAGACTTAAAAGCAGAAATACAAGTTACTCCTATACCATTTTCAATACACGAAGGTTTTATAGATGATGATTTAAAATTGGTTTGCTATACCGACCACCAAATTTTTCAACGCTACCACAAGTATAAAGTTAAACAAGCTTTTAGTAAAAATAAAGCCCTTACTTTAAAAACACTTCGTGAGCTACAACCTGGAGATTATGTAAGCCATATAGACCATGGAGTAGGCGTGTACAGTGGCTTACAGAAAATAGATGCTAGCGGAAAAATGCAAGAAGCCGTACGCATACAATATAAAGATGGTGATTTGTTATACGTAAATATTTCATCGTTACACAAAATAAGTAAGTACAGTGGCAAAGAGGGCAGCATACCTAAAATGAATAAATTGGGCAGCGATGTGTGGGCAAAGCTAAAAGACAAAACAAAAAAACAAGTAAAAGATATTGCTACCGACCTTATAAAATTATATGCTCAACGAAAAAGTTTAGAAGGGTTTGCACATAGCCCAGATAATTATATGCAAACCGAATTGGAAGCAAGTTTTATATATGAAGATACGCCTGACCAAGCCAAGGCAAGCGAAGATGTAAAAAGAGATATGGAAAAACCACAACCGATGGATAGGCTGGTGTGTGGCGATGTGGGCTTTGGTAAAACAGAGATTGCTATACGAGCAGCATTTAAAACAGTGTGCGATAGTAAGCAAGCCGCTATTTTAGTACCTACAACTATTTTGGCTTATCAGCATTACAAATCTATAAGTGAGCGGTTAAAAGAATTTCCTGTGACGGTAGATTTTATAAATCGTTTTAAAACTGCCAAGCAGAAAAAAGAAACGCTTGCAAAATTAAAAGAAGGAAAAATTGACATCATCATAGGTACACATGGTTTGCTAGGTAAAGATGTAGAATTTAAAAACCTCGGCATTATGATTATTGATGAAGAGCAAAAATTTGGTGTAGCCGCAAAAGAAAAATTAAAGACTTTAAGAACAACAGTAGATTCACTTACATTGACAGCAACGCCTATTCCACGTACGCTTCAGTTTAGTTTGATGGGTGCAAGAGACTTAAGTATTATAAACACACCGCCACCTAATAGACAACCTATACAAACCGAAGTAACTGTTTTTAATGAAGATGCTATTAGAGATATTATTTACTATGAAGTAGAAAGAGGAGGGCAAGTTTTTTTTATACACAACCGTGTAAAAGACTTAGCAAATATGAAAGGTTTGATACAAGGTCTTTGCCCGGATGTGAGCATAGCATTTGCGCATGGGCAAATGGATGGCGACCAATTAGAAGATACGATTTTGGAATTTATGGATAAAAAATATGATGTACTCGTTTGTACAAATATTGTGGAAAGTGGGGTTGATATTCCAAATGTAAATACGATAGTGGTTAACAATGCACACCAATTTGGCTTGAGCGATTTGCATCAGTTAAGAGGACGTGTAGGCCGTAGCAATAAAAAAGCATTTTGTTATTTGCTTGCACCACCCATGAGCACATTGCCAAGCGATAGCAGAAAAAGATTGAGTACGCTAGAACAGTACAGCGACCTTGGAAGTGGCTTTCAGATTGCTATGCGTGACCTTGATATACGTGGCGCAGGCAATATGCTTGGTGGAGAACAAAGTGGTTTTATTGCAGAAATAGGATTCGAAATGTATCAAAAAATATTAGACGAAGCGGTAAAAGATTTAAAACGAAATGAGTTTAGAGATTTGTTTAAAGATGAAATAAAACAACAAGATGATTTTGTAAAAGATTGCTCTATAGACACTGATTTAGAAATTCTTATTCCAGATATTTATGTAGAAAGTATTACAGAAAGATTATCGCTCTACAGCCGATTAGATAATTGTGATACAGAAAATGACTTAGCTGCTTTTCACAAAGAGATGAAAGACCGCTTTGGCCCAATACCAGCCCAAGTAGAAGATTTATTTACAACAGTGCGCTGCCGAAAAATAGCAGTAGAACTTGGCTTTGAGCGTATTTTTTTAAAAAATGAAGTACTCAAATGTTTCTTCGTTTCTAATCCTGAATCGCCTTACTTTCAAAGTGAAACATTTAATAAAGTATTGCAATTTTTGCAAGTAGGTACTAATAAAGCCAAGCTAAAACAAGTAGGTAAAAATGGAATATTGGTGGTAGAAGATGTTAAGAATATGACTGGGCTGTATAGGTTTTTAGGGAAGGCTAAAGAGTTTCAGAAAAATTAGATTGGTTTTGATTTACAGGTTTAAAAAGTTTATTTATCCACTTCACATTTATTTAACATACACAAATTATTTTTGGCATCAGATTTGTAAATATTAATGTATAACGCAAATACATTAAATATTTTAAAGATTCTCATAAGCAGTTAGTTTTGGTAAACAGCCCCCGTTTCTACGGGGGTTCTCTTTTATAACTGCTTAAGCTTTAAAAAAACATTCATATTATGATTGTATGCCAATTTCTTTAATGAAATTTGCCACAATCAAAAAAATAATGAATACCCAAAATCAAATTTTTCAGACAGACAGTGCTTTACGATGGAATGGAGTAAAATGGACAAGCAGGGTTATACTTTTTATTATATTATTTTTTATAGCAATTGCAATTGTAGCAATAGCGGTAGCACATTCTCCCAATATGCCTGAAATAGAAACGAAAAGCAGGCTTTTTGAAAATGAAACAAACCCACTTACCAAATTAAATATACCAGACGCCCAAAAGAAAAAATACAAGGGTATAAAATCTTACCTAGAGGCAAAAGATAAAGAAGATTCTATAAAAAAAATTAAAGGAATAAAAATTGAGGAGTCTAGCCAATTTGTTAGAGCTGCATTTTATGATCCTTCTTATAATTACGTAGCTGGTTTAAGCGATTTGGCTGCAAATGCTTCCAAACTTAATACCATTTACCCAGAATGGTTATTTTTTGACCTTCTTGATAATAGTACAATAGTTACAAGAATTGATACTGCAGGTTTAGCTATAATGAGGCAAAATAAAATAAAAATTTTACCAATGCTGGTAAACTATAATAGTAAAAAACAAGATTTTGATGGTGAGCTTATTCATAAAATGCTTAATGATACTGAAAAAAGAAAACAGTTTATAAAAAAGCTTGCAGATACAATTACAAAATATAATTTTCAAGGTATAAATATTGATTTTGAAAAACTAGTAGAAAAATCGAATGCTCCTTTGAGTAATTTTCAAAAAGAATTGTATGAAACTTTTCATGAAAAAGGTTTATTGGTAACACAAGATGTGGCACCGCTAGATGCGGATTATGATTTTGAAAAACTAAGCCAATACAATGACCATGTAATAATAATGGCATACGACCAGCATACACAAGAAGGAGAGCCTGGGCCTGTATCTGCACAAAAATGGATTGAAGAAGCACTGGATGATGCCGCAAAAAAAATACCAGCAAACAAGATTATATTAGGTATAGCTGGTTATGGTTATGATTGGTCTGTAGATGCCAATGGAAAAGCTTTGGTAGATGCTAGTACACGTAAAATAATAGCCAGTGCAGTTACCTACTCACAAGCTCTAGACAAAGCAAGATTATCTAAAGCTACTGTAGATTTTGATAACGATAATTATAATTTACATTATACATATTCCGAAGAATTTAAAGGCGAAATAGTAAACCATATTGTATGGTTTACTTGTGCTGCCACTACTTATAATATTTTACGCTTTGCAGATGAATATGGTACAGCAGGCTCCGCTTTGTGGGTAATAGGAAAAGAAGATGAACGAATTTGGAATTTTTATAATAGGAGTTTAACAAACGAAGCATTGCAAAACAATCCTTTTAATTATGCAAGTTTGTATACATTACCTTATGATATAAATCAAAAGCCAACTGCTATTGGAGAGGGTGAATTATTGCGTATCATTAACTCACCACAAACTGGTATTGCAGCTTTAGAAATAGATAGCACTGAGCAGTTAATTACTGAACAAACTTATACGCAACTACCATCGGGCTATGTATATGAAAAATTTGCAGAAGATACCACAGACATTACAAAAGATAAGGGTCATAAAATTATTTTAACTTTTGATGATGGGCCAGATAAAGAATGGACACCAAGAATATTGGATATTTTAGAAAAAGAAAAAGTACCTGCTACGTTTTTTGTTGTAGGTATAAATGTGCAAAATAACATTCCATTATTACAAAGAATTTTTAGAGATAGTTTTGAAATAGCCAATCATACTTATACGCACAGCAATATAGCTACTATGAGTGCGGAAAGGGCAAAGCTTGAAATGCGAACAACAAGGCTGCTTATAGAATCAATAACTGGGAGAAGTACTATATTATTTAGAGCACCTTATAATGCAGATAGTGAGCCACAAACCTTTGAAGAAATAGAACCCATTGCACGCAGTAAAAAAGATAATTATATTACCGTTGGGGAAAGTATTGACCCTAATGATTGGGATGTAAAAAAAGGAATAAATGCAGATAGTATTTTTGAAAGAACGAAAAGATTGGCTTTATTTACAAAAGGCAATATTATTTTGCTGCATGATGCAGGTGGTAATAGAGAAGCAACTATACAAGCACTTCCACGGCTTATAAAATATTTTAGAGATACTATGAATTGTAAATTTACAACCGTAGCAGACCTTATGGGGAAAACAAAAAATGATGTAATGCCCATAGTAGAATTTAATTGGAAATTGCGTTTTAATAAATATTTTACAATAGCATATTATTGGATAACTACTATTGTATTTGCATTATTTATTGTAGGTATTTTTTTAAGCATAAGCAGAATATTAATAATGGCAATGCTTGCATCAATACAAAAAAGAAGAGAAAAAACTTTGCCGCTTACAAATGCACAACCTGGTGTAAGCATTATTGTACCTGCTTATAATGAAGAAATAAATGCGGTAAGAACTGTAGAAAGTTTGTTGCTGCAAGATTACCCAAATTTGCAAATTGTGTTTATAGATGATGGCAGCAAGGATGATACATTTAAAATTGTAAAAGATTTTTTTGCAGATAACAAAAATGTGCAAGTAGTAACCAAAACAAATGGCGGTAAAGCTACCGCTCTTAATTATGGAATAAATATTGCCATATACGATTTTGTGGTTTGTATAGATGCTGATACACAACTTAAAAAAGATGCAGTATCTCAATTAATGAAAAGGTTTAATAATGCCGATGGAGAGGCACTTGTAGGTGCTGTAGCGGGCAATGTAAAAGTAGGTAATGAAATAAATGTAATTACTCGATGGCAAAGTATTGAGTATACAACTTCCCAAAATTTTGATAGGTCAGCTTTTGATTTATTAAATTGTATTACCGTAATACCGGGTGCCATTGGAGCTTTTAGAAAAGCAGCCGTACTGGAGGCTGGTGGTTTTACTACTGATACACTTGCCGAAGATTGTGACCTTACTATGCGTATGCACCGCCTTGGGTATCGTATACGCAACTGCCGCACGGCTATTGCATATACAGAGGCGCCTGAAACATTTAAGCAATTTTTAAAGCAACGATTTAGATGGAGCTTTGGTGTAATGCAAAGTTTTTGGAAACATAGAGATGCATTTTTAAACCCAAAGTTTAAAAATTTTGGCATGGTAGCTTTGCCACATATTTTAATTTTTCAAATGGTGTTGCCTTTTCTTGCGCCGCTGGCAGATTTAATTTTGGTGTTAAGTCTTATAGCTGCGGGGCTAGGGGTAATACCTGCAAGCCTTGGCTCTATTGTTACTTTTTATTTAGTATTTACATTTGTAGATATGACAATAGCTGCCATAGCATTTCGTTTTGAAAACGAAGCTTTGCAAAACGAAGTAACACAAGATGGGCAACGCAAAAAAGAAGATTATAAAAAATTATTATGGTTGTTTCCGCAGCAGTTAATTTACAGGCAACTGATGTATTATATTTTAATAAAATCTTTTAGTAAAGCATTAAAAGGAGAATTACAGGGCTGGGGCGTTTTAAAAAGAACAGGAAATGTAGGGCAAATAATAGAGGCAAAATAGAAAACAAATATATTTTATCATTATCAATTCATTATTATGATATTCGATTTATCTAAACCACTTGCAATAGGTAGCGACCATGCAGGCTTTGAATACAAGGCAAAACTTATTAATTATTTAAGAGATGAGAAGGGAATTGCATTGAGAGACTTTGGTTGCTATAGCGATGCATCAGTAGATTATCCAGACTTTGCGCACCCTGTAGCCAATGCAGTAGAAAGTAAAGAATATGCTTTTGGTATTTTACTTTGTGGCAGTGCAAATGGTGTAGCCATTAGCGCTAACAAGCATGCAAATATAAGAGCAGCTATTTGCTGGGAAAATGAAATAGCAAGCTTAGCTCGTATGCACAACGATGCTAACATATTATGCATACCAGCAAGGTTTGTAACATTAGAAACTGCCAAGCAAATGATAGATACTTTTGTAGCTACCTCTTTTGAGGGAGGAAGGCATGCTATTAGGGTGAATAAGATTGCAATTGAAAAAAGCTTGGATGAGAAATTGAGTTCTCATGATATACGTTAATAACAAGTTTGATTGATAACTTTTTATGAGGCATAAACTTATTAAAATAAAACTTGGGTTAACGCATCAATTTAGTAAGAGGTTTAAAAAAGAGAAAATTCAAATGCGCTCTAAAAAAAGATTACAGCCAAATAGTTTAGTATCTCTTATTTACCTGAGGAGCAGCGTTAAAAATAAAGCTATATGACTTTAATAAAACAAACTAAAGGAAGCTTTAAGAAGGCATCAACAACAAAGAATTATCAAAGTAATTAGTTGAAAGGTTTAAACACAAAAAAGTAATAAATTTACCAAAAGATAAAATCTAATGCTTAGTTCTTAAAAAAGAACCTCTTCGCTGGTCGATAATATTGCTAAATGGTTTGAACCCAACAACGAACGATTGTACGCTTTTTATCGACAAACTAAAAAATGAA
>JANXOQ010000207.1 GCA_025357775.1 Ferruginibacter sp.
CCAGTATTGGGACAATTTATTTAAACAAAAAAAAGAATTACAGCAATTTTTTATTATAATAAATGTAAATAAATTAATTCCATATTCTACTACATTTTTAAAAAAACTGCATACATTTTATGCTCATTAAACTTTCAATAGCATTCCCCGCCTGCATTTCGTAAATTTGCACTTTTAAAAAAGTATAATACATGAGGATATTATTTAAATACCTTAAACCTTACAAGGGTTTAATGGTTTTTACGTTGTTTTTAGCTACAATAAATATTACTTTTTCTTTGATAGACCCTATTATTTTAGGCAAATTGGTAAGGCTTGCAGGTGAGCACCAAAAGGCAGGAGGCACAATGAGCTACAATCAGTTTTTTTTCAATTTTAATAAGCCTTTTTATGGAGTAGTTTTTTTATTGATAGCATCTATAACTGTTGCAATGGTAAGTAGAATTGCGAAAGCATTTCAAGATTATTTTCTTACAACTATTACACAAAAATTTGGTGCAAATGTTTTTACAGATGGATTAAAACATGCAATGAAACTGCCTTACCAAGATTTTGAAGACCAACGTAGCGGCGAAACATTAAGCATCTTAACAAAAGTAAGAACGGATACAGAAAAATTAATTTCTGCATTTATAAATATACTTTTCCCAGTTATTATAGGTATCATTTTTGTAGCTGTTTATGCTTCACAAATTTCTTGGATGCTGCCCATTATTTATTTTGGTGGTATTATTATGCTGGTCGTAATGAGTAATTTGTTAAGCAAAAAAATAAAATCTATACAAAAGAAAATTGTAAATGAAACCACCTCACTTGCTGGGGCTACCACAGAATCATTAAGAAATATTGAGCTCGTAAAAAGCCTTGGACTTACTGGGCAAGAAGTAAAGCGATTAAATAAAAATACTTTTAAAATACTTGGGCTTGAGTTAAACAAAGTAAAACGTACTCGTAGCATAGGTTTTGTGCAAGGTACATTTGTAAATACACTAAGGCAAGTAATATTATTTATGCTTATGTGGCTTATTTTTAAAGATAAAATGGCTTATGAGCAATTAGTTACCATGCAGGTTTTTTCATTTTTTGTATTTGGTCCATTGCAAGAAATAGGAAACATTATTATTTCTTACAGAGAGTCAGAAGCTTCTTTAAATAATTTTAGCAGCTTAATGCAAAAATCACCAGAGCCTACTGCTGCTAACCCAAAACATATTGGAAACATAGTATCTCTCGTTTTTGATCATGTTGGTTTTAAGCATCAATCAGCATCTGTGAAAGCAATAGATGATATTAGTTTTTCTGCAAACGTTGGGGAAACCATTGCTTTTGTTGGCCCAAGCGGCAGCGGAAAATCTACACTTATGAAATTGCTTGTAGGGTTGTACAGAGCACAAGATGGAAAAATTTTATATAACGGAATACAAGAAAAGGATATTAGCCTTGAAGATTTGCGCAGCCAAGTTGGTTTTGTAACACAAGACACCAATTTATTTAGCGGTAGCATAAAAGAAAATTTATTGTTTGTAAACCCAACTGCAACAGATACGGAGCTACATGAAGTACTAACAAAAGCAAGTGCTACCAATTTATTAGCAAAAGCAGAAAAAGGCTTAGATACTTTGCTGGGTGAAGGTGGCTTAAAACTGAGCGGTGGTGAAAAGCAAAGAATATCTATAGCACGTGCACTTATTCGCAAGCCAAAATTGCTCATTTTTGATGAAGCTACTTCTGCATTGGATTCACTTACTGAAGAAGAAATAACGGATACAATTAGAGAAATATCTGCATTAAAAGAACAAATAACTATTTTAATAGCGCACAGGCTTAGCACCATTATGCATGCAGATAAAATTTATGTACTTGAAAAAGGTGAGGTGGTAGAAACGGGTACACACCAATCTTTATTAGAAGAAAAAGGTTTGTACTACGCCATGTGGAGACAACAAATAGGAGAAAGAAAAAAGACTACAACAAATTAATTTATGAATTTAGATACCATTTTTGGAGCAGTTGCAGGTACAATATCATCTGTTACTTTTTTACCACAGGTAATAAAAATATACAAAACTAAATCTGCAAAAGATTTAAGCCTTTGGACTTTATTTTTTTTAGCCTTAGGTGTAGCATTGTGGTTAGTATATGGTATACTAAAAGCCGATGCGCCGATAATAATTACCAACGCAATTGTATTAACAATGATATTTATTATGCTTTATTTTAAGCTTAGTTTTAAAGACTAATATTATGACAAAAGACAAACCCACACCAAATGTATTTTGGAGTATTTTTTCTAATAAATGCCCTAGGTGCAGGCGTGGAGATATGTTCGTAATCAAAAGTGCATACAGTTCGCTTTCTTTAAAAAAAATGCTTTCGATGCCTGAAAATTGTGAAGTATGCAAACAAAAGTTTGATATGGAAACTGGTTTTTGGGTAGGCACAAGTTATGTAAGCTATGCACTCACAATAGCTATATCTGTTGCTACATTTGTAGCTTGGTTTGTACTTATTGGTTTTGGGCTAGAAGATAAAAGAATTTATTGGTGGCTGGGGTTAAATGCTATTTTTTTAGTTTTACTACAACCATGGCTCATGCGCTTGAGCAGGGTATTATACATTCGTTTTTTTATAGGATATGATAAAGATTATGAAAACACGGCACCTAAAATGTTTCAGTAAATTTAAACTTAACTTAAACTTCGATTTTTTGTAATTCTTTCAAAAACTCTTCCATACTTGAAGATTTTTCCGAAGAAAATTCTCCGATTTTTGTTCTTTTCAATGTGCTAAGGTATGCACCACAACCCAAGGCCACACCCATATCATGCGCTAGGCTACGTATGTAGGTGCCCGTGCCACATAGTACACGAAAAGAAATTATTGCTCCATCAATTTTAGTTATTTCAAACTCAGAAATGGTGATTGTTCTTGCTTTTAATTCTACTTCTTCACCACGCCTTGCAAGTTCGTATAATGCCACCCCATCTTTTTTTATAGCAGAATAAATGGGTGGATATTGTTGTATTTCTCCAATAAATTTTATGGTGGCGTTGGTTATATCTTCTGAAGAAATATGATTGTATTCTTTAAAATTTTCAGGGTTACTTTCAGCATCGTATGTGGCGGTAGTAGCACCGAGCGTAAATGTACCTGTGTACTCTTTTTCTTGCGCCATAAACTCATTTATCTTTTTGGTAAACTTACCAGTGCATACTATTAAAAGCCCAGTAGCCAAGGGGTCTAGCGTACCAGCATGTCCTACTTTTTTTATTTTTAGTGAGTTCCTTATTTTACGTACTACATCAAAAGATGTCCAGTGCAATGGCTTATCTATTAGTATAACTTTCCCTTCTTCAAAAGCTTTTCTTACTTCCTCGCTTGCTTGTACATAAGGCAATTTTACTATAGTATCTTCTTCGGCAGTGCCACTTATTTTCTCTCTGTATTTTTGTAAGTATGAGCCTTTTGCCATGGGGGAATTATGAATTTGAATGATGAATTATAAAATATGAATGATGAAATATAAATTAAAAGGTTGATGTATTATCACAGGCAAAAAAATACTCTTAACTGCTATCTCTTTACTCTCCCCAGCTCATTACATATCCATCATTTTCAATTTCAATAGCATCTACAGTAAGTTTTAGTGGTCTAAATGTATCTACCATTACTGCAAGTTCTTTAGTTTCTTTTGCACCTATACTTTTTTCTGCAAGCCCAGGGTGTGGCCCATGTGGTATCCCCGCTGGGTGCAGCGTTATCATACCTCTTGTAACATGTTTACGACTCATAAAATCGCCATCTACATAGTACAACAATTCATCGCTATCAATATTGCTATGGTTGTATGGCGCAGGTATCGAGAGCGGATGATAATCAAACAAGCGAGGTACGAATGAACAAATTACAAATGCATTTGTTTCAAAAGTTTGATGTACAGGTGGCGGCTGATGCACACGACCAGTGATTGGTTCAAAATCATGAATTGAAAAAATATATGGATAGCAACAGCCATCCCACCCAATTACATCAAAAGGATGCGTGCCATAATGAATGCCATACAACATTCCCTTCTTTTTTGTTTTGATGATGAAGTCGCCTTTCTCATCATTTGTTTGTAAGTTTATTGGTGTTCGTATATCTCTTTCGCAATAAGGCGAATGCTCCATTAATTGCCCGTACTTGCTCAAATATTTTTTTGGGTATCTAATAGGTGAGTGCGACTCTACAATAAATAATCTATTAATTTCAGTATCAAAACTAATTTGATAAATACAACCACGTGGTACTACAATATAATCTCCGTAATTAAATTTTAATTCTCCGTAGCAAGTATTTAAAACTCCACTTCCTTCATGTATAAAAAGTACTTCATCGCTGTCTGCATTTTTGTAAAAGTAATTTGTCATGCTTTTTTGTGGCGCTGCCAATACAATATGGCAATCATCATTTACCAATATAGCTTTTCTACTTTCTAAAAAATCTGCTACAGGTTTTATATTAAAACCTTCTAGGCTTCTATGTTTTAGCATGTGCTCCTCTGCTATTTTTGGGGCTACATTTATTGGCTCATCACAGCTTACAATTTGTGTGGGGGCATAAGTGTGGTACAACAAACTGTAGTCATTAGAAAAACCTTCGGTAGAAAATAATTGCTCAGAATATAGAGAGCCATCTGGCTTACGAAACTGTGTGTGACGTTTGTGGGGGATGCTGCCGAGTTTTTGATAGTGAGGCATGAGCGATTTATGATTTCTTGTTGATTGGTTTTTTTTAATTCAAATCTCTTTGTAAAACTTTATTTATTCTATTCTTTGCGTAAGAAAAGATTTTCGTTTTCTGATTTGTAAAAATTATTAACAGATTTTTTTATAAATTCTATAATTCAATATTTAATATTCTCAAACTTTAATATGAACGAAGTTTATAAAATCTAATCTATCAAATTTCTATATTAAAAATTTTATTAGATAAACTTATATTATCGTAAAGCAAATAATTTGTTTTAAAACTTGTTAACTTTATCAGTTACAAATTTACATTTATAAATTGAAAAAGTTTTGACAAGAATAGGTTTAATATCAGATACGCATGGATATTTAGATGAAGCAGTTTTTGAGCATTTTAAAAATTGTGATGAGGTTTGGCATGCGGGTGATTTTGGAGTATCCCCCTCTATTTCCCACAAAGTGAGAGAAAACTTAGAAGAAGAAGTAATAGATAAACTAAAAAATGAATTTGAGGATGAAATTGGCGTTTGGCAAGAAAAATATTTTAGTAAAAAACTTAACAAAAAAATTATTTTTAGAGCTGTGTATGGCAATATTGATGATGCTAGCATAAGAGAAGTATATCCAGAAAAATTATTTTTTACAGTAGAAAAGGTAAATGTTTTTATGCAGCATATTGGTGGTTATCCTGGCAGATATTCAAAAGGAGTGAAAGAAGATATTATTGCAAATAAAAGTAAACTTTTTATAAGTGGGCATTCTCATATTTTAAAAATAATGTACGACGATAGGTTACAATGCCTACACATGAACGCTGGTGCTGCGGGCAAGCAAGGCTGGCATAAAATACGAACGCTTATAAGGTTTGTAATAGATGGAGATGTAATGAAAGACTGTGAAGTGATAAAGTTGGTTGGCTAGTCGATTGATTATCTTCAACTAAAAAAAGTATAAAAAATTTCAATCGAAAACAGAAATCTTAATCTTTTATCCCTTCATTTAAAAAACCATTTAGTGATAACTCAGCTAGTAAGCTGTAATTTTTTGCGTAGTATATATTACTTATTTCTAAATCTCATACCAATGTATTCATTAGATGTGCTATTTCTTTTTATAGATAATTTTTTTTGCATAAAAGCACATACTTCTAGATCAGTATTTTTTAAACAAGTAAATTTTAATTTTAGCTAATTTTTAAAAAAATATTAAGATTGATGAAATAAAATTCAATCAGTCCCGCCATTTATAAATAACCAATTGCCAACCGCATCTACTCCACCCAGTCCGCTATAAAAATATTGGTATCTCTTGTACCACCGTTATTTCTATTGCTACTAAATACAATTTTTTTTCCATTATGGCTAAACATGGGGAATGCATCAAAACCATTATCTCTAGATATTTTTTGCACATTCTTTCCATCCAAATCTGCTAAGTATATATTAAATGGGAAACCTCTTTTATATTCATGATTGCTACAAAAAACTACATGCTTGCCATCTGGCGTAAAGTTAGGCGCCCAGTTTGCTTGCTTTAGGTCTGTAATGGCATGGGCATCTGTTCCATCTGCATTTGCTATCCACACTTCCATATTAGTTGGTGCTACCAAGTTTTCTGCTAACAATTCTTTGTATTCTTTTATTTCTACATCGGTACTAGGGCGGCTTGCACGCCATATTATTTTTGTACCATCTGGGCTAAACCATGCACCTCCATCATAGCCAAGTGTGTTGGTTATTTGTTTTACTTTTTTTCCTTTCAAATCCATCGTATACAAATCTAAATCACCATTTCTTATAGATGTAAAAACCATTCTATCTCCTTTTGGAGAAATAGTTGCTTCTGCATCATACCCCTTTGTAGTAGTAAGTTGTTTTAAAATTTTACCATTTACATCTGCTTGAAAAATATCCATATTTGTATCTAGAGGCCAAATGTATTTATTGCCATATTTTTTTCTATCAGGCTTTGGTGGGCAGGCATTCCCGGCTAAATGTGTAGATGCGTACAATACTGATTTACCATCTGGATAAAAATATGCACAAGTTGTAACTCCACCGCCAGTGCTTATTTGCTTTGGTTCAAATTTTTCGTTAGCACTTGTAGGTATTTTGCCAAGCCAAATTTGATCACAAATAACTCCTTTGGAGGGCTCAGATTTTTGAAATATTAAATATTTTGCATCTTTACTTAAATATGCCTCTGCATTATCGCCACCAAAAGTTAATTGGCGCATATTAGCAAAATGTGTTTCTCCTTCAAAATGTATGGTAGTATCACCAAAACTATGCACCGTTTGGGCGAAATTTTTACTTTGAAAAGCCATCAACCCTAATATTACAATTGCTGTTACTGCTGTTAAAATGTATTTCATTTTAATAAAAATTTTTTACAAAGTTACGTTGCAAATAATTATTTAGTTCAGTAAGAAATGTAAAGAGATTGTCAGTAATGAAACTATATATTTTAGATTTTAAGAGATGAAACAAAATTTTATCAAATTAAATAAATAAGCTTTACTGAGATAAGCATTATTTTTACGAAAGTATGAGAAAGAATAAATTGAATTTTATAATATTGTTTACATTTTTATGCAATGCTTGCAATGATGTTAATAAGCAAAATGAAAATATAAGTATTGCCAATACATCTAGTGCTAGTGCTACCGAAGCAGCACTAAAAGCTGCGTTAGATAAAAGCCCAGATTCTACAATATTGGTACAAAACCTAGTGGAGTATTATGCAGTAGCTCAAAACTATGATGCTGCCTTAGCAACGGTAGATAATGCTTTAAAAAGAGATATTGCAAACCCGTATTTGTGGGATATGAAATCAATTGTAGCCGGGCAAAAAGGTGATACTGCACAAGCCATTAGTGCTATGGAAAAGGCAATACAAATATTGCCAAACCCAGAATTTGTTATAAGTCTTGGAGCATTGTATGCAGAAACTGGAAATAAAAAAGCATTAGAACTGGCGGACGCATTACTTGTAGGCAGTAAAGCTAAAGCTGGAAAAGAAGCTAATTTTATAAAAGGATTATATTATAGTTTTACAAATGAAAAGGAAACAGCCATTTCATTTTTTGATAAATGCATGGCTTTGGATTATACATTTGTGCAAGCATACTTAGAAAAAGCATTAGCATTATTTGATTTAAAAAAATATGCAGCTGCTGCAGATGTTTTGGAGAAAGCTGTAACCGTACAAAACCAATTTGACAGAGGGTATTATTACCTTGGGCAGTGTTATGAAAAACTTAATAGAACACAAGAAGCAATTGAAGTATACCAAAGGGCTTTGATAATAGACCCCAAGTATGTGGAGGTAATAGATGCATTGGGAAAGTTGGGGATTAGTAATTAGCCAATGTAATAATTAGCAAATTTATTAATATATGAATGTGCAATTTTACATACAAATTAATTTTTATTTAACAAAGTTGCCAAGTTGCCCTTCGGGCCATTTAGGGGGCTAATTCAATAATTCATTTATGCCTTTAATAGCTCCGTCTCTACTTGCTGCAAATTTTTTGCAACTACAAAGTGAATGTGAAATGATTAATGCTAGCGAAGCAGATTGGTTTCATATTGACATTATGGATGGTGTTTTTGTACCTAATATTAGCTTTGGTGCTATGGTAACAAAATTTATAACAAGCGCCTCTAAAAAATACAATGATGTACATTTAATGATAGAAAAACCAGAGCACTTTGTAGAAATTTTTAGAGATGCAGGAGCTAATAATGTTACAGTGCATATAGAAGCATGCACTCACCTTCATAAAAATATTGAGCAAATAAAACAATTGGGTATGCATGCTGGTGTGGCAATAAACCCACATACGCCTGTGTCTTTGCTTAAAGACATTTTAGCAGATGTAGATTTGATTTGTGTAATGAGTGTGAACCCAGGCTTTGGTGGGCAATCTTTTATACCACATACATTAAAAAAAATATCACAGCTACGTGCATTAATTGATGAACAAAATCTTACCACAAAAATTGAAGTAGATGGTGGCGTAACACTAAAAAATGCAGCTAGTATTATTGCAGCTGGTGCCGATGTATTGGTTGCTGGAAATACTGTTTTTAAAGCTGTAAATTCAACGGAGATAATTAAACAATTAAAAGCTCTTTAG
>JANXOQ010000270.1 GCA_025357775.1 Ferruginibacter sp.
ATTGAAAATTTAGAATAATAAGTGTATTTATTTTTCATAATTTACTTTTGGTTATAAATTTTTATTAAACAACTTTGCACATAAATTTTTTTAAATGCAACATTATTCTTTATCAGATATTAAATCTTGGGATAGGTTTTACCGTGGAAATTTCATCAATTCACTTTCGGGTTTTAAATCTGTTAGTCTTATAGGTACATGTAATGAAATGGGGCAGGCTAACTTAGCAATTTTTAGTAATATTGTGCATATAGGTGCAGACCCAGCATTAATTGGTTTTATCAATCGTCCATTAGCAGCAGCCCCTCATACATTATCTAACATAAGGGATACTAAGAAATATACCATTAATCACATTAAAGAAAATTTTGTAAAGCAAGCACACCAAACGAGTGCAAAGTATGATGCTACACAAGATGAATTTGAAGAAACATGGCTTACTCCTATTTATAAGGATGGTTGTACAGCTCCTTTTGTAGAAGAAAGTCATATTCAATATGCTCTAGAACTAGTAGAAATTATACCTATAAAACATAACAATACTTTTTTTGTAATTGGTGCAATACAAAATGTTTATTTACCCGAAGAAATAGTAAACAAAGATGGATTTATAAATATAGAAATAGCAGGGAGTATCGCATCCCTAGGCGTAGATGGTTATTACAAATGTTCGCCAATTGCTAGGTACGAATATGCAAAGGTTGGGGAAGAAACCAAGAAAATAATTTAAAAGGGAATTAAAATTTATTTTCTGCATTTCAACAACTTTTTACAATACCAAAATTTTAAATGTAAATCTTTAATCTTCTATGTTAAAAAAAATTACAACTCCCTCTCAGCTTTTTTCCAAAATGAAAAGAAGGAATTAAAATTGCCAACTGTATTTGGAGCTAACCAATCCCTACTATCTTTTATACCTCTGTAATGAGTAAATGCTGGATGTTCTTTAAAAATTATATTTTCAAAAGGTTTTTCGTACATAGATTTTATAACATCAAATTCTCCCACACACAATTGTATTCCGTCAATATTTTTTGATAAAGCAATAATAAAATCAATTACTTTTTCACTTACTGGATATTTATTAAAATGTGAAGGTTCTAACAAAAGAACTCGATTTAAGTCTTCATCTTTTCTCCAATTAAAATCCAAATTGTAACTGTTGTAAATGCAGGTAGGTTTATTGGCATCAATTTTTAACTCCGTTGTTTTAGGCAACAAAGTTTTTAAATCTAACTCAATTGTAGGCTCCAGTGCTGTAGGAATAGGCATTTCAGCCAAGGTTTCATAACTATTTGCTAAAAAAGATTTGTATTGATTGCTACTTGTGTATTTGCTTATATTGGCTTGGTCGCAATAATATTTTTTGGAAGATGCGCTGCCACAAGTCCATTGCCAACTAAGATGGTTGCTTGCAATATCTCCATCTAGTAAATGATAATATAACCATTGCGCAGGCAATAGCCAATGGGCTTTTGCAATGTTGCAGGTAATGCTTGCTACATACATACGTACATGATTGTGCATGTAACCTTGCTCATATAATTGGGCTATATAATTATCAATAGCATCTATTCTTGTTGTACTTTCTACAACTGCTTTAGGTATTTTAAAATGTGCTACATCGGGTTGGGTTTGTTTTAAATCTTGCAATATTTCATCGCCTTTATTTTGCCAAATACGCTGCCAATACTCACGCCATGCAAGTTCTTGTATAAATTTTTCTACTTCATACAACTTATACCCACGCTGCATTACAGCATCTTTTATCATTTTGACACTTATTACCCCACGAGAAATATATGGAGACAAATAGGTTACATCTCCATCAATAAAATTTCTACTTTTTGAATATTTTACAGGGTTTATATTTGTTATTTTATTTAGAATGCTTTCTTTATCGGTTGGAAAAATATATTCAATTCTTTTACTCATATTATATTTTTGAATTTATTAAAATTACCTAGATGTTTTTTAAAAAAATTAAAGAAGCTTTATAAAAAGTTAAATAAAATTATTGAGTTTTGGAGATTAAGATAAAATTATCTCTTACTTATTTTATTCATACTTATACTTCTTTGCAAAGTACATTTAAACCTATTTATTCCTTCTACCCTTTTTGATAAATGTTTTTGACTTACACCGCTATGCGTTCTTTTCCTCCAAAGATTAAAGCTACTGCGTTTCAAGTTTTTTCTCATTAAAGCTACTACTTGCATTTCAGTTAATGCAAATTGAAATTCAATGGCTTCGAAAGGTGTTCTATCTTCCCAAGCCATTTCTATAATTCTATCAATATCTATGATTGAAAATTTTTCAGAATTACTTTTATCGTTTTTCATTTATTTATTCGAATAATTGGTAAAATGTATAATCAAAATTAAATAAAAAAAGGATGGTATTTTTTATTTTTAATTTATAAGAAAGAAAATCATTAAAAATGATTGTCTCACTATGACTAGTATTTTGATATATTTTTATACAAAATTGCGAAAGGTTACTTTTCTTTTTAACAATCATCTAAAAATTACCTTCAAAATGTCCATTACGTCAATACTGTACAAATTGGAGATATTTTTAAAAAGATTATATTGGATTAATATATTTAGAACGTATTGTTATATAAAAACTGTTGTTTCGAAAGAAAGGATTTTTTAAATTTATTAAGTAATACTACTCTCCCATCCCATCTTCTCCATCGGTTTTACTACTATTTGCAAGCAAGTCGTTTAATAATTTTATTTCGTCAGCTGTAAAAAAACGCCACTTACCAAGCTCTATTCCTTTAAGTGTAAAATTCATTACTCGTACTCGTTTTAAGGAAGTTACTTTAAAACCCAGTGTTTCGACCATTCTACGTATTTGTCTGTTCAATCCTTGCTTTAAAATAATGCGAAAACGTGTATCGCCTTCATATTTTACAAAGCATGGTTTTGTGGTAGTATTTAAAATTTTTACACCGCCTCGCATTTTATTAATGAACTCATAGTCAAACTTTTTATCGGTGGTTACCATGTATTCTTTTTCATGCCCATTGCCAGCACGAAGTATTTTATTTACGATATCACCATCATTTGTCATAAATATCAACCCTTCGGAGAGCTTATCTAGCCTACCTATAGGAAATATTCTCGATTTAAAATTTACATAGTCTACAATATTATTTTTTTCATTGGCATCAGTTGTACAGGTAATGCCTTTGGGTTTATTGAGCATTATATAAACGGGCGCATCTTTCTTTTTTAAGTTTTCTCCATCTATTTTTACTACATCCCCAAGTTTTACTCGGTTGCCTTTGTCTGCATCTTTTCCATTAATAGTTACCCTGCATTCTTCTATAAATCGGTCTGCTTCTCTGCGGCTGCAAAAACCAGTTTCGCTTATGTATTTGTTTAAACTTATATCCATGTTAGTATTTACTACTTTCTTTTAAATTTTTAAGTAAAAATAAATTAATTGCTTTTACTGCTTGCTTAAAATTTATTTTTCCTAAGTTATTGTAAAGTGATTTATTACCCACCAATAAAGTTGCATTTAAAACTTTGTAAATACTACAAAATCTATATTGTAAATATTCTTAATCTACAATAATTTTCATTTTGTAGGTCTGTTTTTATTTTTTGCTCATTACCCAGTTTTTACTTATTTAGCAAATACATATACTTCTTTTTATTTGGCTTTGCAATTAGTTTAAACTTCTTTGTAAGAATAAAAATCTATCTACTGTTGCAATCCTTTGATATCAACATTTGAAGCAAATCTAATAATTACTTCATTGGGTTTTTTTTAAACATTACGCAATATTTTTCTACATCTTAAAGGTTAAATTTATAGTTGAAGATGAAATGTGCGACGCCACCGAA
>JANXOQ010000274.1 GCA_025357775.1 Ferruginibacter sp.
TCCGTGTACAAATAATGAGTACCATGTTCTACTTTATTACCGTGTATACAAACAGCTAAATCCTTTGTCATTTTTCCGCTTTCTACTGTTTCTACACATACTTGCTCTAAGTAATTACAAAAATCTATCAACGGTTGGTTACTGTCTAGTTTTCCTCTAAATGCAAGTCCCCTCGTCCAAGCAAAAATAGATGCAATAGGGTTTGTAGAAGTTGGTTTGCCTTTTTGATGGTCTCTATAATGACGAGTTACTGTTCCATGTGCTGCTTCTGATTCCATTGTTTTACCATCTGGTGTTACTAATACAGATGTCATCAAACCAAGGCTACCAAAGCCTTGTGCCACGGTATCACTTTGTACATCTCCATCATAATTTTTACAAGCCCACACAAAATTACCATTCCACTTTAAGGCGCTTGCTACCATATCATCTATCAAACGATGCTCATAGGTAATACCAGCCGCAGCATAGCTTTCCTTAAATTCATTTAGGTAAACCTCTTCAAAAATATCTTTAAAACGACCATCGTATTTTTTAAGAATAGTATTTTTCGTAGATAAATACAGGGGCCATTTTTTGCTCAATGCCATGTTCATACAACTTCTTGCAAAACCATAAATACTTTCATCTACATTGTACATTGCCATAGCTACGCCATCTCCTTTAAAATTGTATACCTCAAAAGTTTGTACATCTCCTCCACCCTCTGGTGTAAAAGTCATGGTCAATTTTCCTTTGCCTTTTATTACTGTGTCGGTAGCACGGTATTGGTCTCCAAAAGCATGGCGACCTACAATTATAGGTGCTGTCCAATTTGTAACTAACCTAGGTACATTTTGCATTACAATTGGTTCCCGAAAAACAGTACCATCCAATATATTTCTGATAGTACCGTTGGGTGATTTCCACATTTGCTTTAGCTTAAATTCTTCTATACGCTGCTCATCTGGTGTAATAGTGGCACACTTTATACCCACACCGCAAGCCTTTATAGCATTGGCTGCATCAATGGTTACTTGGTCATTTGTTTCATCTCTATACTCCATACCTAAGTCAAAGTATTGAATAGGTATTTCTAGGTAAGGAAGTATTAATTTGTCTTTAATAAATTTCCAAATAATTCTGGTCATTTCATCGCCATCTAATTCTACTACTGGGTTGGCTACTTGTATTTTATTCATATTTATTTTTGTTGAAAATTTTGTGAAGTACACTTTCAACAAAGATAATATTTTCAACCATAATATATATGCATTTTG
>JANXOQ010000302.1 GCA_025357775.1 Ferruginibacter sp.
AGCAGTATTGCCTTTGTAAACAAAATCAAGCAAAGATTGTGCATCCCTATCGCTGGTATAATAGCTTTTGCTTAGGTTTATATAAATAGCAGATGTGTCGTAATGCCAGTTATAGTTTTCAGCAAATTCTTTTTTTCCTATTTCAATAGTATTTTTTGGGTAAGCATTTTTTAACATAGTATATGCTATAGCGCCACCAAAAGGCCTTGCGTCTGTGTATACATAGCTTTCCTTTAGGTCTGGCAGGCCTGTATTTGCTTGCTTACAGGCTTGCATGCATAAAAACAACATAATTATAAAAAATATATGGTTGTTATATTTTATCAATATTTATATGGTATTTAAAAATTCGTTTACTTTATTTTTTATTGTATCAAAAGTTTGTACGCTTACATTAGTATTTCCGTACCAAATATATTCATAATACAATGCTATTTGTGCAAAATCATTTCGTTTTCCAGTTGGTATTTCCTCTATGTATATGCTGTTTGTTTTTTCAGCGGCAAATTGTATAAGCTCTTTTTCATCTAATCTTTTTAAAAGGTTTAAAAACAAATAGCGCATAGCAAGTTTGGTATTGCCAGCTGAGTATGCTTTTTTGAACAGGCTATCAAAATCATTATCCAAGTGGTTTATAACATCTTCATCAAAAGCACTAATAGTTGCTACCTTGCTTTGTTTACTAAAAACACCTTTGCTTAAAAATAAATGATATATAATGAACCCCACAAAGCCTATAGCAGTTATCCATAAAAATATTTCCAAAAATCTTGAGTTAAAAAATTTTTCTAAAAAAGATGGGCTATAATTATACTCTTTAGTGTGGTCTTTTTCATTACCTAAAGCTTTTTTCTGTGCTTCAAGTAAAGCACTATCAATATTACTTATCCAAGCATATTTTTTTTGCAATTTCCAATTGTTAATTGAGTCTTGCGCATCAAAAAGATTTCTAAAGTTTATAGCTGTATCTGCCAATACATCATCGCCCCAGCTTGAAAAATATATTTCTTCCTTTTCTATTTGATTGTTTTGAGTATTTGTTTTTTCTACTATCGTAGCTTCATCAATAGTTGCTTTAAATGAGTTGGTGTCTTTATAATCGTAATCTTTTTTTTGGGCATAGATATTTATGAAGCTGCAAAATATTACAATAAATATCAATGTTTTTTTAAGCATTGCCATGCTGCAATCGAGATACGATGCCATCTTTTTTTATAAAATATCCTTCTCTGTATAGCATTATTGGCCATATAATAAAATACCAAATAATAAGCGTAAGTGAGCTAAGTAAAATTATGATACTTACCCAAGTAGGCATTCCATCAGGTTTTTTATCATACGTTTGGCTCATAAGTTGAGTTACATAGCTTTCTAAAAATGCGGCTGTTAAAAAAAATGGTATTAAGCAAATTAATATTTTAGCAGCATCTTTTGCATTTCGTTTAAAAGATTCTATTCTAGTGTAAGTGTCAGGAAAAAGAATACCATTTGCCAAAATAAAACCTGCTGCTCCACCAATGATAATTGATGCTATTTCTATTGTACCATGTATCCAAACTACTAAAATAGATTTTAAACCCAAATCGTGTGCAAAAAACATATATTCAAAACTGCCAAGCATAATACCATTTCCCCAAAGTATTTTTAAAGTAAATAACCCAAGTGAAAATCCTCCTATAAAAGTAAGAAAAGAAACAGTTATATTATTTAATCCAATTCTTAAAAACATATTAAATTTATTATCTTCTTTATATACTCCAAATGGATCTCCTTTACTGATATTATCCTCTGTCATGTTTACATAATTATCTCCTAAAATACCTCTTACAAATTGTGGATTATGCATTGAAGAAAAAACACCAATGGCTACAAAAGTGCAAAATATTAAAGTGGTAAATAAAAACGTATTATGATGTTTTCGTATTACCAGCGGCAATTCATATTTCCAAAAAGTAAATACACGAGCGTATTTTTCTTTTTTATTTTTGTAAATATTTTGGTAAACAGTTGAGGCAAGTCCATTAATCCATTTAGTAGCTTTACTACGTGGATAAAAGGTTTTAGCGTAAGCTAAATCATCCATTAGTGTTATAAATTGTTCAGAAGATTTATCTGGGTCATTGGTTTCATCCAGCTGATAAGCTTTCCATTTTTCCGCATTTTTCTTAATAAACATTGCCTCCCTCATAAAATATTATCACTTAACCTTCAAGGTATTTTAAAATACAATTTCCGTATATTTTAACTAATAAAAAAATATCGTTTTTTAATAATTAATGTTTTTTGGAATGTATATTGCAAAACACTATGGCTACTATACAAATAAATACGGCATTTAACGTAGGGCTAGACCTAGAAATTGCCGCTTTTCACAAACGATTATTGGCTTACATAATAGATTTTGGAATACTTATTTTTTATCTTTTTAGCGTAAAATCTTTTATGTACAATGCTTTGTTATTAAATAAAGAAAATAATGTAGGTTTTGATATATTGATAGTAACACTCCCCATGTTTTTGTATTCACTGCTTACAGAATTACTAATGAATGGGCAAACTCTAGGAAAAAAAATAATGAAAATTAGGGTTGTTAGCTTAGAAGGAGGCGAACCTACTTTTGGGCAATTTGTTTTGCGATGGATAACAAAGTTTTTTGAATGGCCCTTTTTGTTTGGATACATTGCTGCTAGTAGGTTTGATTTGTATGCGTATATTTTAACAACAGGTTTTTTAGGTATTGTAGTAGTTATTATAATATTAATAAATAAAAAAAAACAACGGTTAGGAGATTTAGCTGCTGGCACAGTAATCGTAGAATCTAATACATTATTAAGTGTGGCAGATACTATCTTTATAAATGTAAATGCACAAAATTATAAAGCTACTTTCCCTGAAGTGATGCGCCTTTCTGATAATGATATTAACACCATAAAAACAGTACTTACACAAGCTATAAAAAACAATAATCATGATATATGTATGAGAGTAGAGTACAAAATAAAAGAAGTATTA
>JANXOQ010000310.1 GCA_025357775.1 Ferruginibacter sp.
ACAAGTAAAGTAATGGAGGTAAGCCAGCCTAGCGCAAACGTACCACCAAAGCTACTTGCACAAAAAATTATAAAGCCAGCTATTAATACCAAAGAGGTGTAAATAATGCTCAACCCTGTTTGATGAATAGTTGCTTTAATAGATGTTGATACATCATTATTATTTTCTGGCAATATTTGTTTATAATTTACTAAAAATCGTATGGTAATATCTATAGCTATGCCAAGCGCTACGCTAAAAATAAGTACTGTAGAGGGTTTTAATGGTACGCCAGCCCAACCCATAATGCCAGCAGTTATTATAAGCGGTATAAGATTAGGTATAAGTGAGCAAAGCAATATACTTGTACTTTTAAACAAAAAAAACATACAAATTGCTATTAATAAAAATGCCCAAAATATGCTTTCCTTCAAACCATTTATTATAAATTTACTGCCCTCTAAAAATGTAATACTAGTACCTGTAAAGGTTATATTATAGCTTGTATCAAATAATTCTTTGCTTCTATTTTCTATTTTGGTAAGTATGGCAGGTAGTTTAAGTGTTCCCACATCTGCCATGTTCACACTTATTCGGGTGCTTTGGCTGGCGGTATCCATAAAGGAGTGAAGTGTTTTTGTAAAACCACTCTCTTTGCTGTTAGCATCTCTACTTGGGCGAAGGTATTCGCCTACAAAAGCTCCATCAAAATTATTTGGTAACATGTAATTACTGCTATCACCTTCATAAAAACCTTGCTTTGCAAACTTTAATCCCTCTGCCAAACTTATTGGAAAATTTGTTTCTTTTTGTGCTCCTATAAATTGTGCAAGTGAGTCCACTTTTTCAAAAATTTGCAATGCTTTCATTCCACTTAGCCCCTTTCGTTTTTTTGTATCTATCACTATTTCTAATGGCATAATACCTTTAAAGTTTTTTTCAAAATATTGTAAATCGGTAAAAATTTTATCTTTCTTAGGTAAGTCATCTACAATATGCGCTACCGTTTTTAATTGAAATATACCCAATATTGCAAATAATAAAATAACAACTGTAACTATTAACACCTGTTTTTTATAAATGAAAATCCATTTTTCTAATACATTTAATATAGTTTCTACAGTTTTGTTGTACAAGTATTTTAATTCGTTTTTGCCAGGCGTAGGCAACAAACTAAGTGTAGCAGGTAGCAAAATAAATGATACCACAAATATCATCATTATGCTTATACCTGCCACTACACCAAACTCTTTAAGTACGGCACTATTTGTAAATGCAAATACCGCAAACCCAATGGCAGCCGTTATATTACAAAATAAAGTAACCACCCCCATTTTACTTACCATTGCTACCAAGGCATTATTTTTCTTTTCTGCAACACTTGCATCGCTATTATTTTTTACAAGCGAAGTGTGATATTTGTTTATAAAATAAATACAATTTGGTATACCAATAACTACTACTAGAGAAGGTATTAAAGCAGTTAGTAAAGTAATTTCATAACCGCATAAATATATTGTGGCTACTGCAAATACAACGCCTATCAATACCACAGTAAGCGATAATAAAGTAGTACTTATTGAGCGAAAGAAAATTAATAAAATAAGTACGCTTAGCCCTAGCGATGCAAATAAAAAAAGTTTCATTTCTTTTTGTATTCTGTCTGCCACCATGGTGCGTATTAAGGGTAAGCCACTTGCATATGTTTGGATTTCTGTTGCTTTTTCAAAAATATTTATTTGCTCATTTATGGTTGCTACTACAATACTGCGCTCTTTTGTTTTTAATACATCTTTATTTATTCTTACTGCCATTAAGTGGCTATTGGTAGCATTGTTGTAAAGCCTATTTTTATAAAAAGGAAGGCTATTAAATATACCTGCTGCTGTATCTAAAGCTGCTTGATTGTTAATATTTTCTGCAAATATTTTTATGGTTTTTAATTTTTCACCTGCTGAGTCTTTCACCAAATTAAAGGCAGTAGGTATGCTTAATACATCTTCTACACCTGCCACTTTTTTTAAAGCAGCTGTAAGTTTTTGATATGGAGAAAATACATTTAAATCATAAAACTTTTTTGTACTAATGCCAATAACTAGTGTGTTTCCATCATCTCCAAATTTTTGTTTAAAAGATTGGTATTCGATATATTTAGCATTGTCAGTAGGTACGGCTTTAGAAAATTCGTAGCTCAATTTAACCTTGCTTGCGTAAAAACCCATTACTGCTGTGGTAATTAATAAAAATGCCAAACAAATATATTTATGTTTAATTACAGCTTTTGCTAGTTGTTGCCACATTGTTTTTTAATTTGTGCAAAGAAAGAAAAAATAATTGTAAAAGAGTGAGGGGTAAGAGGACCTAATAGCGAAGGAAAAAATGGAGGAAAGGGAAAAGATACGAAAGGGTAATTAAATATAAACTGGAAAATACTAGAAGTAAAAGTAAAAAGCAGAAAAAGTAAACATACTTATTTGAAAGACTTGAATTAAACAACTCTTTATTTCTTCTTCCTTAACTTTCAAAAAACCATATCAGTAAACTTAATATTCTAATTTTATTTTAACATTTTGTACAATAATTTTGGGTGTAAAATTGTATTAATTACAAATAATCAAAACAACCAATTTATGAAAAAATTATTTACTCTTTTACTCATTGCCATTACACTTGGCTCATGCGATACGCTAAACCAAGTAATAACAAATGCTGGTACTGTTGGTGTTTTGTCTAACGCAGAAGCTGGCGCAGGTATAAAAGAAGCGCTAGCACAAGGTATAGCAAAGTCTGTACTCCAACTAAATACTACTGATGGCTTTTTTAAAGATGCTATTTATAAAGTATTACTACCACCCGAAGCTATTAAAATAGAAAATACATTGCGCAGCTTGGGATTAAATAGCATTGTAGACAAAGCAATTTTACAAATAAACCGTGGCGCAGAAGACGCTGTTGGATATGCTAAACCTATTTTTGTAGATGCTATAAAAAGCATGACGCTAAGCGATGCAATTGGGCTAGTGAAAAATGGAGATACAAGTGCAACTCATTTTTTTAGAGAGAAAACAACCAGTAAATTAATGGCTGCATTTACACCTGTTATAAAATCATCGTTAGAAAGAGTTGATGCTACAAAGTATTACGGGGATTTGGTTACTAAATACAACAGTCTGCCGCTTGTATTTAAAAAACTAAATCCAGATTTAACTGGGTATGTTACTGAAAAAGCTACGAGTGCATTGTTTAACTTAGTTGCAAAAGAAGAACTTAATATTCGTAATAATTTTGCTGCAAGAACTTCTGATTTGTTAAGAAAGGTATTTGGAGGGGCGTATAAATAATTTTTTTACTACAGTTGGAAAGGTTTTATTTTAATTGATTTTATTAACACAACTCCACAGATTTTTTATTTTTCG
>JANXOQ010000318.1 GCA_025357775.1 Ferruginibacter sp.
TTTGCCTTGCTTACAAAAAATAAAATTAGTGCAGGTGTAAATGAAACCAACAAAACAATTTTGCCAGAAAACATTTATATAGCAAAAGGAACAACTATTAACCATAGTATTTTAAACGCCAGTAAAGGGCCTATTTATATAGATGAAGGGGCAGAAATAATGGAAGGCGTAATGATAAAAGGGCCATTTTATTTAGGTAAAAATAGTGTGGTAAAAATGGGAGCAACAATTTATGGAGCTACAACCATTGGCCCTAACTGTATTGTGGGGGGCGAAATAAAAAATAGTGTTTTGTTTGCTAATAGTAACAAAGCGCACCATGGATATTTAGGTGATAGTGTAGTAGGAGAGTGGTGTAATTTTGGAGCGGGTACAAGCAATAGTAATTTAAAAAACTCTGGTGGCAATGTAGGTTATATTTTAGAAAAAGATACTCAAGCAATATTTGCAGGAAACAAAGCAGGCTTGCTTATGGGCGATTTTAGTAGAGCAGCTATTAACACTTCTTTTAATACAGGTACAGTTGTTGGAGTATGTTGTAATATATTTGGAGAAATTATGCCACCAAAATTTTTAGATAATTTTACTTGGGGAAAAGAAAAATATATTTTTGAAAAAGCAATTGTTGATATTGAGAATTGGATGCATTTTAAACAACAAAAAATTGATACTTGCTTAATTGAAAAATTAAAATTAATGTATACAAATACATAATAATAAAGTTTATAAACCTAATTAAATTTAAGAATAACATGAGAAAACAAATAGCTGCTGCCAATTGGAAAATGAACCTTACACTTGCCGAAGGCACTGCGTTGATGAATGAAATTGTATCTAACGATATTACGTTAAATGATAAACAAGCAGCGGTATTTGCTGTGCCATTTCCATATTTAATTAACAATAAAAGCATTACAGATAAAGCAGTTAACTTTTTTACTGCTGCGCAAAATTGTGCTGCTGAAAAAGCGGGTGCATACACAGGAGAAGTGAGTATGAGCATGCTTGAAAGTATTGGTATTGAGTACGTAATTATTGGGCATAGTGAGCGTAGAGATTATTATGCAGAAACAAATAAAGTACTAGCAAAAAAAGTAAATCTTGCATTAGAAAATAATTTGAAAGCTATTTTTTGTTGTGGAGAACCTTTAAGTATTAGAGATGCAGCTGAGCAAAATTCTTATATTGAAACACAACTGAAAGAAAGTTTATTTCATTTAAGTGAAACCCAAATAAAAAATTTTATAATAGCCTATGAACCAATATGGGCTATTGGTACAGGCCTCACCGCATCTAGCCAGCAGGTGCAAGATATGCATGCACATATACGTAAAGTAGTTGCAAATAAATACGGTCAAGCTATTGCTGACAGTATTTCTATTTTATACGGTGGTAGTGTAAAAGCGGCTAATGCAGCAGAAATCTTTTCTCTGCCAGATGTTGATGGGGGCTTGGTTGGTGGCGCTAGCTTGGTAGCAAAAGAATTTGTAGCAATTATAAAAAGTTTAAAAAATAGTTAGAAAATAAGTACTAATTATAATCGAGCAATATTTAAAACCACTTTATCTGGTTTTAGAGTAATCAATGATTTCATTTGTGGAATTTGTGTAGTAGGAGTAATTGTAAATTTTGCAAAAAAAGCATGAAGGAAAAATGCAATTTCTGCAATTGCAAAATTATTACCGATACACATCCTTGGCCCTGCGCCAAATGGAAAAAAGTTTTTTGATTTTGCAAGGCTAGGGTCATTCAAAAATCTTTGAGGATAAAATTTATCAGCATCTTCCCAATTTGTTTTGTTTCTATGCAAGCCATAAAAAAATGGTACAATAATCGTATTCTTTGGAAAAGATAAGCCTTTAAAATTATCATTTTCTATTGTTTCTCTTCCCGTCATCCATGCAGCAGGGTATAGGCGCATACCTTCGTACATTACTGCTTTTAAATATTCGTTATTTAAACTTTCGAGGATAGTAGTTTCCTTAGTTTCTGCAGCTATTTTTTGTTGGCTTTCTTTATCGGTTGCTATTAAATAAAAAAGCCAAGATATAGTATTTGCTGTAGATTCATGACCAGCAAATATCAAAATTATCAATTCATCTATTACTTGCTCTTCCTCCATTTCTAAGCCTGTATCTTCATACTTGCTATTCAAAAGCATATCTAATAAATCATTAAATTGTATTTTACTTGTTTTTCTCTCTTTAATAATATCTTTAAAAATTGTTCTTACAACTTTCGCCTTTGCCAAGGCTTTTTTCTTTTCGCCTGTAAAAGGGTAAATGATTTTTTCAAAAGGCTTGTTAACATCTTTAATAAAAAAAGTTTGTAGTTCAGAAAAAGTATTGCCTAGCAGCTCCATTGTAGTCTCTGGCACATTAATATCAAACAACGATTTAATTAAAATGGTAAATGATATTTTATGAACCAAAGGGAAAATATCAATATCATTACCTATTGGAAATTTATTTATAGACACATGTATTGAATTTATTACAATTTCATACAATCCTTTTAGTTTTTCTTTGTGAAATCCGGGTTGTATGAGCCGTCTTTGTTTTAGCCAATACATGCCGTTAGAAAAAAGCAAGCCATTCCCAAATAATTCTACCGCATTTTCCGATAAAAATTTTGATTTCTTATAATTTTTATGATTTTCTTTTAAGATGTAACTTATAAAATTCGGATCTTGTGTAATAATTATTTTCTGATTCAATCCTATTGTTGCAGAATAAGTATCACCAAATTTAGACATACTATTTTTCATAAAAATAATAGGATTATCTAAAAATGCCTTCGTTTTAAATAATACTTGAAAAGCTGAGTATCCTTTTGGTAAATTGTATTTACTCATGTTCGGTTTCTTACAGGTATTTTAAAAATATCTTTCTTCTGCTATTCTTATATGATGATAAACATGCCCAACCATAATAAAACCTAATAGCTCTGGTGTGCCACTAAGGCTACTAAATTTACCTACACATCCCAGCATTTCTTCAGAAAAATTTTTAAATAGCAAAATTGTACTTTCCCTCACTACGTTCATTTCATTTATAAGCGATGCCCAAGTTCTTTCATTTGCATTGGAATTTGAGGCATATTCATTTTCATCAAAGCTAGGCAGTTTGGCAGTATCTTTTCTTGCAATGGCTAATGCCCTGTATGCAAAAACTCTTTCAGTATCTATAATGTGTTGAAGCATTTCTTTTAAAGTCCATTTACTTTCTGCATATGCATAAGTAGATTTTTCTTCGGAAATATTATTATAAAAATTTTGAATAGCTGTTTTTTGGGCTTCAAAAGCTTCTACAATATTGGTTTCTTTTACAAGCGTTGTATATTTTACAAAATAGTTTTCTGTTGGTAATGGTTCACTCATTATTTTATTTTACAAGGTTAAAATAAAAGCCGTTTTACAATTTGTAAAACGGCTTTTCAATTTATTTAATTCTTCTTACTCTTTTTAATTTTTGTAGGTGGAGGAGGTATAAGGGTTTTATTTTTGTCCAACATATTACCAGCATATTTTATAGCTTCGTACGCATTTGCAAAACCTCCAGTTTTTGAAATATCACTTAAATTTACTTTTTCTTTTGTTTCAGGGTTTTCTACTTTTTCTTTAGGGATTGTGCTAGATTTTTCAATAGCTTCTTTTAATTGTATTGCTGTAAGGGAAGGATAATATTCTAATAATAATGCTGCAATGCCCGCTACTACAGGGCATGCCATAGATGTGCCACTTGCTGGCCCATAAGTATTGCCACCAGGTATGGTAGAATTTATGTTTACACCTGGCGCAAATACATCCACTTCTTTTTTGCCGTAATTACTAAAAGATGCAGTAAGACCTCCATTTTTTTTATCGCCGCTTGCACCTACGGTTATTATATTATTTGCTCTGCCTTTTCCATCTATGTAAAATGGATTTGGAAAGTTGTAGGTTGTATCTACATTTTTTTTATCATTACCTGCAGCATGAACAAGTAATACATTTTTACTTTCGGCATATCTAAAAGCATCATCTACCCATTGTTTTTCTGGCGAAAAATCTTTACCAAAACTCATACTAATAATTTGTGCTCCATTATCTACCGCATATCGTATTGCCATAGCAATATCTTTATCATGCTCATCGCCATCAGGTACAGCACGTAGCATCATTATGCGTACATTATCTGCAATACCATCTACACCCTTTCCATTATTTCTTGCAGCTGCAATAATACCTGCGCAATGTGTACCATGAAAAGGCGTGTTTGCCATAATATCATTATTACCATAGCTGCGATCGTTAAAATTAGTTTCATCATCGCCTACAATATCCTTTCTGTTTTCTGCAGGTGGCGTTGTTTTAGCTATTTCTTTTTTCTCAAGACTAGATATATATTCTGCTAATCCATCCAAAAATTCCTTGTTGGTTTGTTCCATAGCACCATTAGGTTTCATTAAGCCAATAAAAGATGCTTTTGCTTTTTTCTCTGCAATATCCTTTGTTTCATATTTTTCCAATTCATTACCTGTAAATGTTTCTTTACCAATAACTTTTTGTAAAAGGGTGTCACTTTTCATTAATCCTTTTTGCATATTTTTTAGCATTACTGGGCTTGGCGCAAAACCAGCATCTTCTCCTAATACTGTTTTTTCTGCTCTAATAAAATCAGCAAGCTCTCTTTTATCCGCATCAGTAGTAGCTAGAGTTTTTCCGTCCCATTTTGATTTTAATTTATAATAAACTCTTGCTGCTTCAAGGCTTTCTTCTTTCAAATTTCTACCATCTTTACCACCAATAAAATTCCAACCATGTACATCATCTACATAACCATTTTTATCATCATCAATCCCATTTCCTACAATTTCTTTAGGGTTTGTCCAAAGTATAGGCTTTAAATCTTCGTGCAGTGTATCTATGCCACTATCTATAACGGCTACAATTACACGTTTACTTTTTAGTTTTTTAGTTTTAATTACATCGTAAGCTTTTTGCAAACTTATACCGTTAAAGCCCGTTGTTGCTGGGTCTAGCTGATGCCAATTTTTTGGCACTTCATTTTTTTGAGCAAAAGCAGAAGAACATAGAAGCATGGATGCGCATGCAAGCGATTTTATTTTATTCATGTGTTTTATTTGTATTTAATGTTTATTTAATGTTTATTTAATTTATATAAATGTGCAATTTTGTAAAGTTTTTTTACCAAAGTCCTAGTTTTCTAATTTGTATTTATTTGGAGTTGTTCTACAAATCAAACTTAATACCCTGCGCTAAAGGTAGTTTATCAGTATAATTGATGGTATTTGTTTGCCTGCGCATATATACTTTCCAAGCATCACTGCCACTTTCTCTACCACCACCAGTTTCTTTTTCACCACCAAATGCGCCACCTATTTCTGCGCCAGAAGTACCTATGTTTACATTTGCAATGCCACAATCACTACCAGCGGCAGATAAAAATAATTCAGCTTCCCGAAGGTTATTTGTAATAACAGACGAGGAAAGCCCTTGTGGTACGCCATTTTGCAACGCTATTGCTTCTTCCATTGTTTTATATTTCATAATGTAAAGTATTGGTGCAAATGTTTCGTGCTGCACAATCTGGTAACTGTTTTTTGCTTCTGCAATACAAGGCTTTACATAGCAACCACTCTCGTAGCCTTTGCCTTTAAGCACAGCACCTTCTACAATAAAATTACCCCCTTCTTCCTTGCATTTTACAA
>JANXOQ010000333.1 GCA_025357775.1 Ferruginibacter sp.
GAATAAATTAAATTTTCATTAATTTCTTTTTTAAAATTTATTTGGATTTGTCTATTTGTCTTTCAATACTACCAAAAAAAAATAAAAATTAATTTTTAAATAATTTGTGGTGTAAATTATTGAGGGCATTTTTACATATATTTTTTGTATCTAAAGATTATGTGTCTTTTTGGCAATTATAAATGACAACAATTCTTATAATTTGCTTTGGTACAATATTAGTACTTTTAAATTACCCAAATTTGGGAATATTCATTTCACAAAAAACAACTAAATTATGGCTACTAGTAAGAAGCTAAGCGTTACTCCGCTTCACGACAGGGTTATTGTAAAACCTGCTGCTGCAGAAGAAAAAACGGCTGGAGGTATCTATATCCCTGATACTGCAAAAGAAAAACCATCTAAAGGAATTGTAATGGCTGCTGGTCCAGGAAAAATAGATGAACCAATGACAGTAAAAGCAGGCGATACTGTATTATATGGTAAATATGCTGGTACAGAAATTACCATTGATGGAGCAGATTTATTGATAATGAGGGAGAGCGATATATTGGCAATCGTATAATACAAGATATGAGATGTTAGATATGAGATATTAGACTTTGGTCTCTGACATTTTGAACTTTTTTTAATTAAGCAGTTATTGTCTTAGTTATTTTAATACTAATATCTCAATACTCAATACTATAATTTAAATACAAAAATCTAAATACTAAATACTTTTTTATGAGCAAAATAATTTTCTTCGACATAGAAGCAAGAAACAGAATGAAAAAGGGTGTAGATACCCTTGCAAACGCAGTAAAAGTAACCCTTGGGCCAAAAGGCAGAAATGTGGTTATAGAGAAAAAATTTGGTGCACCACAAGTAACCAAAGATGGTGTAACTGTAGCAAAAGAAATAGAACTAGAAGACCCAATTGAAAACATGGGTGCACAAATGGTAAAAGAAGTAGCTAGCAAAACTGCAGAGATTGCTGGTGATGGTACAACTACCGCAACCGTATTGGCTCAATCTATTATTGGCGAAGGGCTTAAAATGGTAGCAGCGGGTGCAAACCCTATGGACTTAAAGCGTGGTATTGACAAAGCAGTTTCTCTAATTGTAGAAAACTTGCGTAGCCAAAGCCAAAGCGTAGGCAACGATGCTAAAAAAATACAACAAGTAGCTACTATATCTGCAAACAATGATGAAGCTATCGGAAAATTAATTGCTGAGGCTTTTGTGAAAGTAGGTAAAGAAGGTGTAATAACGGTTGAAGAAGCAAAAGGAACAGATACAACGGTGGATATTGTAGAAGGTATGCAATTTGATAGAGGATATATTTCTCCATACTTTGTAACCAATAGCGAAAAAATGAGTGTAGAATTACAAAATCCATACATCTTAATTTTCGATAAGAAAATATCTATGATGAAAGATATTTTGCACATCTTAGAAAAAGTAGCACAAAGCGGTCGTCCGTTATTAATTATTGCTGAAGATTTAGAAGGAGAAGCATTAGCAACATTAGTAGTAAATAAATTGCGTGGTACACTAAAAGTAGCAGCGGTAAAAGCTCCAGGTTTTGGTGATAGAAGAAAAGAAATGCTTACAGATATTGCTATATTAACCGCAGGTACAGTTGTGAGTGAAGAATTAGGTGGTAAATTAGAAGGCGTAGAATTAACAACTTTAGGCCAAGCAGCTTCTGTAACAATTGATAAAGATAATACTACAATTGTTGGCGGTAAAGGTTCTAAAAAAGACATTACTGCACGTGTAAATCAAATAAAATCTCAAGTAGAAAATACAACATCTGACTACGATAAAGAAAAATTACAAGAGCGTTTAGCTAAGTTAGCTGGCGGTGTGGCGGTGTTATATGTAGGTGCTACTACCGAAGTAGAAATGAAAGAGAAAAAAGATAGAATGGACGATGCATTACATGCTACAAGAGCAGCAGTAGAAGAAGGAATTGTACCAGGCGGTGGTGTTGCTTACATACGTGCATTGGCAAGCTTAGATGCAAAAGTAAAAGGACAAATTGCAGATGAAACTACTGGTATGGCAATTGTACGTCGTGCTATTGAAGAACCATTGCGTATTATTACTGCAAACGCAGGTGTAGATGGTAGCATTGTTGTAGAAGCTATAAAAAATGGTAAAGGTGACTTTGGTTACAATGCAAGAACGGAGCAATACGAAGCAAGTATGTTTAAAGCAGGTATTA
>JANXOQ010000369.1 GCA_025357775.1 Ferruginibacter sp.
GAAGGGCTGCACATAACAAGGGGTTTGCTGCAATGCAGGCTTGACGTTCTTAATTTCATCTTCGGTAATTCTAATCATCTTTTTGTTGTTATTTGAACATTTGTAATTCTATTTCCTGCACTGACAGCAAGCCCTACCGTTGTACGCCATTCGTTTGACAATTTAAAATTACTCAAATATGCCAGTAGGACCATTTGGTTATTATGTTATAAGTAAGATAGCCGAGCATAAAAAGAAAAAGCAAATAAACAAGTCAACAGACAAGTTAGGAGACATTACTGCATCTTATATTGTTTTTGCAAGTAATAATGAGGTTGACCAAGACCCCGAAATTTTAAACTTATTAGAAGTATTTGCTAACAAATGGTATGAGCTAAAATTATAACAATGACAGACATTCTACAATATACACCAGTATTGATTTTGATAATTTTTGTTGTATTTATAATAATTGTACAAATTATCTTACGAAATCGCAAAAAGAAGGGTACGGACACTCCAGAATCTCTTATGAAATTTTTTCATAAGCCAGTTGACTATATGAATGTAATACCTCCATTCAATATTATTTTCAAGTTTCATACTAATGACGGCAATCAAATTATTTACAAAGAAATTTCAAATTCTCGTAATTGCTACTTTAAAATTGAGAGGTATAAGTTCATATTAGAATGTTACGACCTTGACAATAAGCAAACCTTTTACCAAGAGGATACTGAGCATATCGTTGGATGGATAAATGATGTAGAATTTATACACAAATTTCATACACTTTATGTAATCGGACTAAATAAAGGGAAAATTACTTTTTAATTCAAAACTTAGAAAATGTTTATACAAAGATTTTTAGAACTTGACCTCAAAAATGGAGAATACATTTGCATAATGAATGAGAAAGGAGAATGTACAAATGGAAATTATAGAAATGGGTTTGATAATAATAATAAATCATTCAAATTTCAAAATCATTCAAACGGTAAAACTGATATTATTTTTATTGAAAAACTACAAAGGCTTGACATAAATAGTAGAGCCTGAAAACGGCGTACAACATTGGGTTTTGTGCAAGTTGGGCTGACGGAATATCAATGAACATTTGTAATTCTGTTCAGCTTTTGTTCGGGCTTGACAAACAACATTGAGCATTAGTTCTTAACTTCAATTTTATATTTTCAATCGGCTTCGGTTCCGAGCAGAAGGAATAATAATTCCCAACCTGCACAAAGCCCTAGCCGTTATCGGCTATCTTAGCGAAAATCGTAGCGTAAAAATTATGGATATTAAAATAATTTCAGAAAAGACAATTTAATGAATGTTGTAAACCAGTACATAACTTTCTTAAAAGAATATAAAAAGCTGCTTGAGAGAGGTGTAAAAGATGTTTTATCAAAAACAATTTCCATAAATTTTATTTGGATTGATGACATTAACCAATTAGTAGAATCGAAAATTTGTGAATCAAATTTATCTTCAATTTTTACAAATAACTTTTCTAAGGATTCATCTATTTTCACATTACAAAAGCCTTATAAACCAAATATTATAATTCCAAATGAGTTTATTGATATAATAGAATTTGATGAAGCAAAAAATAAATTCCAAAGTATTAATAATTTAGATGGCGAACTATTAAACTTCCAAAACTCAGAAATAGGGAAAGCTGAAAATGAAAAAATTAAAAGTTTTTCATTTAACAAATCAATTTACTCTAAGTTTTATAGAGCTTTTAG
>JANXOQ010000373.1 GCA_025357775.1 Ferruginibacter sp.
TAATAATTTACAAAATGATTATAATTATTGGGGTAGCATAAAAATATATCGCCTTTTGCAAATACAAAAGTGGAGTTTACATTAGGTACTGGTAAGCCTGCTTCCTTAGGGTCTCTGTAAGCCAATACATCTTTAGTTTCGTAGTTTAAATTTCGCCCGTGCTTGTAGCGCAGGTTGGCAGTAGTTTGTTTATCACCAATAACTTTTGCTGGTGTTTTTACCCTTGTGCTACCATGGTCTGTAGCCACTATCATATTTAGTTTTTTATCTGCTATTTTTTTTAATGCTTGGTGCAGCGGGCTATGCTCAAACCAGCTCTGAGTTATGCTTCTATAACTTATTTCATCACCAGCCAATTCTTTTAGCACTTCCATTTCCGTTCTTGCATGGCTTAGCATATCTACAAAATTGTATACAATTACATTAAGGTCGTTTTGCAACATATTGTGCATATTGTCTACCAGCTTTTGCCCGTCGTGGTTATTGGTTATTTTGGTGTAAGAAATTTTTAAATCTCCTTTGCCCATTTTTTTTAATTGGGCTTTCAAAAAATCTTCTTCATACAAATTTTTACCACCTTCCTCATCATCATTTTTCCATTGTTCAGGAAAATTTTTTTCAATATCTATTGGCAGCATGCCCGCAAAAATAGCATTGCGTGCATATTGTGTGGCTGTTGGTAATATTGCATAAAAAGTTTCTTCTTCATGTATTCTAAAACTTTCAGCAAATATGGGCTGTATAGTTTTCCATTGGTCAAAACGCAAATTATCTATCAACACAAAAAATAATGGCGTGCCTTTTTCTAAATGCGGCAGTACTTTATATTTTAATAAAGTATGGCTCATTATTGGTGCATCAGTTGCTTTGGGGCCTATCCAGCTTGAATAGTTTTTACTAATAAATTTAAAAAACTCTAAGTTGGCTTCATGCTTTTGTGTATTAAAAACATCTTGCATTTCGGGGCTATCGCTTTTTTTCATTTCAAGCTCCCAATACACAAGTTTTTTATACAAATCCATCCACTCCGTGTAGTTAGGATTATCATTTAATGCCATAAACAAACTCCTAAACTCTTGCTGATAAGCAGAAGTCGTTTTTTCTGCTACCAAGCGTTTATTATCTATCAGTTTTTTTAGCGAAAGCCATACTTGATTTGGGTTTACGGGCTTTATAAGGTAGTCGCTTATTTGGCTACCTATTGCTTCGTCCATTATATTTTCTGCTTCATTTTTAGTAATAAGTACTACAGGTATGGTGCTATTAATTTCTTTTATTTGTTGCAAGGTTTGCAAGCCAGTAATGCCAGGCATGCTTTCATCCATCAATACTACATCTACAATGTTTTCTTTTACATATTCTACCGCATCAAAGCCATTTGTTTTGGTGGTTATTTCATACCCTTTATTTTCTAAAAACATTATTTGAGAGTTCAAACTATCTATTTCATCATCTACCCAAAGTATTTTTGGTTGGCTCATAATTTTATATTTAAGTACCTGCTTTTTGAAAAAATCATTTTCCATTATTTGCAAACACATTCAAAACAAATGTAATTTTTTTTAAATACTAAAAGCTACTTTGCTTTTCTTTTAACATTTTATAAAATCTTTAAATAAAACAAAAAACCAATAAGAATATAAAATCTTATTGGTTTTATTAATTATGAAATATAAAATTAGTAGATGCCCATAAACACAAAAAAAAATAAAATCATTAAGCCATCTTCCTCGGCGTATTTATTTTTTTTGCAGGACCACTTTTTATTGCAGCAGCCTTTGGTGTTACCGATTTTGTAGCTGCTTTCTTTTCTACAACCGCAACTTTATCTTCACTACTATCTTCATCTCCTTCTTCGTGTGCAGTAGCTTTTATTTCTATCCCTGCATTTACTAATATCTCAAACCACTTTACCATCTTTTTCATATCACTGGCATACACTCTATCAAAATCCATATCTGGGTACACTTTTTCAAAGTATGCTTTTATTACTTTTATATCTACTTTTGCATTTGGCTTTGTTTCATTGCTAGTTTGCATGGCTAAAAAAACTTCTGTAAGGTTTACATTATCTTCTTTTGTAAATACCTCTATACTTTCTAAGTGAGAAAAACTATGTATGCGATTGCTCACAAACTTTGATGTTTTATCTTCTAAACTTTTTACCACACCACCATCAGCTTTAGAAGAAACCAACTCATACAAACCACCTAAACCTGTTACTGATACTATTTTGTTATACGTCATATAAAATTAAATTTGAGAATGCAATTTAACAGAATAAAAATTAAAAATACCGCTTATAAATAAACAGTTTGTTTTTAATAATATTATCCAACTTTGTAATTAAACTAATTTACAAAAACCTGGTCTTAATAAATAACAAGTAGATGATATGAAAAAGTATATAGTGCTAGTGGGTTTATTATTTTCTATAAAAACTACTGTAGCCCAAAAATTTGTTGTGCAGGGTAAAATTGTAGATAATATTGATAATAAAGCAGTTGCTGGAGCAAAAGTAAGTTTAATACAATTGATAGATTCGTTAGTAATTGCAGAATATGTTTCTTCAAAGGATGGTGAATACAAATTTGAGAATATAGTAACTGATAGCTTTATTATAAAAATAAACAGCATTAACTACCAAGAATATTACTCATTCATTGCTTTGAAAGAAGAACGTACAATGATGAAAATAGTAAAACTTAATGCAAAACCAAAAGATTTAGAAACAGTAACAGTAACGGCAAAAGCACCAGCAGTAGTTGTAAAAGATGATACAACACAATTTAGCGCTAGCCAATATAAAGTAAACTCAGATGCAACTGTGGAGGATTTAATTAAAAAAATGCCAAGTGTAAATGTGGCAAGAGATGGCACAATAACTGCACAAGGCGAAACAGTAAAAAAAGTAACAATTGATGGTAAAGATTTTTTTGGAGATGATGCAGCCGCAGCACTTAAAAACTTGCCAGCAGAGGTGGTAGATAAAATACAAGTATTTGATAGACTTAGTGACCAAGCAAGGCTTACTGGTATTGATGATGGCAACTCAAGTAAAGCCATAAATGTGGTAACAAAAACAAGTGTAAAAAATGGGCAACTTGGCAGACTATTTATTGGATATGGAACAAACGATAGATATAGTGCAGGTGGTAATAGTAGCTTTTTTAAAAATAACAGAAAACTATCTGTAGTTGGTAGTTTTAATAATATAAACCAACAAAACTTTGCAGGGCAAGATTTACTAAGCATATCAGGCGTAAATAGTGGAGGCAACCGTGGTGGGCAAGGTGGTGGCGGTGGTGGAAGACCTGGCGGTGGTGGCAATGATTTTACTGTAGGGCAAGTAAATGGTATAAGTAAAACTAAAGCTTTTGGCATAAACTATAGCAATGAGTTTAATAAAAAATTAACGGTGGCAGGTAGTTATTTTTATAATAATAGTGAAAATGAAAATAGGTCAAGTATAAATACAGAAACTTTTTATAAAACAGACACCAGTCTTTTTTCAAAACAAAATACAACAAGCTTTACAACTAACACTAACCATAGATTAAACCTTCGATTAGAGTATACAATTGACTCCTCCAATAGCATTTTTTTTATACCAAGTATTAATTTTCAGCAAACAGATGCTTTTTCTACAGCAGCTTTTAATAGCTACTATGGGGCAGCTGCCATTGGCACTTTATATGATACAGCCAATATAAATAAAATTAAAAATACAAATAATAGAAATGGTTATAATTTGAAAAATAGCATTTTGTATAGGCATTTATTTTCCAAGAAAGGAAGAAGTATTTCTATGGGAATAAACCACACACTTACTAAAAATGATGGTGAGGGTATATCAGATGGCAACTTAAAATTTTATAAAAATAATACACTTACTAGAGATAGTACACAAAATCAGTTATATGAAAATGCTACCAATGGCTACGTAATTGCTGGCTCATTGGCTTACATAGAACCACTTTCTAAAAAAGCACAATTACAATTTGATTATAACCCAACCCTACAAAAAAACAAAGCAGACCAACAAACTTTTTTAAATGATAATGGGAAATATAATAAGCTAGATACCGCACTTACTAATAAATTTGATAATGATATTGTAACAAATAATGTAGGCATCACTTATAGATTTACTCCTGCAAAAGAAGAACTTTTTCAATTGGGATTAAGTTTTCAAACATCTACATTGGGTGGTGATAGAGTTTTTC
>JANXOQ010000377.1 GCA_025357775.1 Ferruginibacter sp.
AAAAATATAAAACTAAAAACTTTACTGTATTAGGCATTTCTTTAGATAGAGATAAACAAGCTTGGATAAATGCAATAGCAGCTGATAGATTAAACTGGACACAACTTAGTGACCTTAAATTTTGGAATAATGCAGTAGCCCAACAATTTGGAATTCAAAGTATCCCTCAAAATTATTTAATAGACCCTAAAGGAAATGTTATAGGAAAAAATTTAAGAGGTGCGGCCCTTGAGTATAAGTTGAGTCAAGTGTTGAGATAGTTTTTTAACAACTAAACTTTATAAAAATCCATGGAATAAAATACTTCAATGGATTTTTTTTTGTTCAATAAAGATAATTCCGTTTTGCCTTAGTTCTTGCATTACCGGTTCGTAAATTTCTTTTATAATTGGAATGTGTAACCCAGTAATATTAATGGTATTGTTTAAAATTAATTTAGCAGCTATACCAAGTGGAAGCCCAACTGTTTTAGCCATGGCTGTATGTATACTATCTTTTCCGTATACTACAAGAGATGAAATTATTGTTTCTTTTTTTTCGTTTAATTCATATTCTATTTCGTGCTGCATTACAATCATATCTTTATCAGTAGGAGAGAGAATAAGCTTTTTCTCTAGCGCAAATTGCAACGCATCTGCTGCACTAATTTTGCCTTTATTAATTATTGTAGTCGTATCATTTAAGCCCAAATATTCCAACTGTTTTTTGTCCTCTTTTGAAATATTAAGTGAAATATCATTTAATTCAAAATGCTGTTTATAAAAATCAGATAATGAAAGGTCATCGCTTTGATAAACTATTTCTTCGTCTGTTAATTTTAATTCAATAATTGTTTTCCATCCTTGCATAAAATCTTTATGCCTAAGTGTTGTGCGTACAAATGTTTTTACATTATTTAAATTATACAAATCAATATATGGTAAACTATTTCTATTAGGGTAATAACTAAGAGCACCAATTGTTTTATCTGCTGTTGTTATAATTCTATCAGCATTAAATAAATTTTCATATTTCTCGATAATGTGATTTTCGCCTTCTAAATATTCAGCACCAGCTTTGCCAGCCATTACCACATTTTTAGGATTCCAACTTATTTTGTAATGCCATGGGTTATTGTCACTTTCTGGTGCTACTAGCCCACCGCAGTGGCTTTTAAAAGAAGTAACTGTCCCTCCCTTTGTTTTTATATCATCTAATATCTGCATAGCACTCAAATGGTCAATACCAGGGTCAAGCCCCATTTCGCTTAAAAATACTATGCCCTTGCTTTTTACTTTATCTGCTAATAATTTTATTTGCTCATCGGCATATGAAGCCGTTAATAAATGTTTGCTATACTCTAAACAGTCATTCGCAACTAAAATATGCAAAAAAGGCGGCATCATTGAAATAACTAGATCTGTATTTTTTATAAGCTCCTTTCGTAAAATATCGTTGTTAATATTAGCTTCAATTGCAGTTGTTGCGGTATGCTTTTTTGTTTTACTTTCTATTACTTTTATATCACTATCAGCTATTGTAACATGCCAGTTATTTTCGGCAGCATTTTCTATTAAATATTCAATAAGTACCGAAGCAGATTTGCCAGCTCCAAAAAGTAGTATATTTTTCAATGAGTAAGTTTTAGTGCAAGATAATGTTTGATATTAAATTTAACCATTTATAAACTATTAATAATCCAAACAATAATGGTTTTTATGGCTAGCGTGCTTTCGTATACAGACAAACGAGATATGGAAGCCTATCCAATTTTCACAGATTCTGTCGTTAGAAGAGCTAAAGGTTATTACTATTTTCTTTTACATTCTGAAAATCTCAAAAAAAATCCCCGAATTGCTTCGAGGAAATTTATATTTTAAATAAATTTATAGTTCTGGTGCAACTTCTTTCACTCTTAGTGTTTTATCAGCCGCAGCACCTAATGGCTTATCTTTTGCAAAATCAACCAATATTGGAGCACCTACAAAAATAGAAGAATAAGTACCTGTAATAACACCAATCATCATAGCAAACGCAAAGCCTTTTGTAACCTCACCACCAAAAATAAATAAGATTAATAAGGTAATAAATACAGTTAGCGATGTCATAATTGTACGACTCAATGTATCATTGATTGCACTGTTTATAATAGTTGTTTTAGTAGCACCTTTCATATCTCTACTGTACTCACGTATTCTATCGAATACAATTACAGTATCATTCATAGAGAAACCAATTACTGTTAATACAGCGGCTATAAAATGCTGGTCTATTTCTAATGGAAAAGGCACTACATCTTTTAG
>JANXOQ010000381.1 GCA_025357775.1 Ferruginibacter sp.
AAAGTTAGAAAAAGATGCATCTGTACTTATAAGTGCCACAAAACTTTACTACGCAAGAGTACAAAAAATATTGGTAGCTAAAAAAGGGGTTAGTGCATCATCTATGGGTTTCCTTAAAAAAGTAATTTCTTAACTATACACACATAAAACTTATATTATGTTATTAGATGTTGGATTTGAAGATGTACTTGTAAATGCAATTAAAACATTAAGGTCTGATGGTGGCGGTGTACTTAGTGGAGATTTTAATACATTTCACAAAGCATTTATTATAATAGCTGCTGCAGGTGTATTATTTTTTATAACCAAGCGTTTTTTTGAAGATCAGTCTGGGGGTCGCCCATTTGATATTAGTAGGTATACCAAACCCTTTATGATATTGATAATGTTAGTATTATACAAACCTATAATGGGGGTTATAGATGGTTTTTTTGATACCATGACGACTGCAACTTATAAAACCGATGGTAGATTTATGCTTTTTGGTGCCGATGTTACCAATGCTACTATTGGAGGTACCAGCATAGGCGCTGAAATTTCGAGTTTATTAAGTACCGTTTTACTAGTTTTTGGGGGTAGTGGTGGAGGTGCTGTCACAGGAACTTCCTTTGCATCTGATACCAAAGGTACACCTGAGCAAATAAATAAAATGAATGAGATTTTGAATTTGATTGAAGGCGATGGAACAGATGATAATATTATGGCAATAAACAACGAAATTTCGCAAGGTCCAGACCAAAAAGATGTTACTGAAACAAAAGAAACAGGGTTGGTAACTAATATATTTTCTATGCTTGGCGAAACAATAAACCCCCTCACCAAAATAACCGCTTATGTAATGCTAATACTACTATATGCTTTTGGACCGCTTGCGCTTGGCTTATCAGTATGGCCAGGGTTTGAAAGCTCATTAACAAACTTTATTGGATCTTATTTAAAAGTATCTATGTGGCCAGCTATAGCTAATTTAGTAGCTTATTTGGTTTTTAAAATAATAACTTCACCTAGTGTACTTACCACATTAACTGCTAATAATTTATTTAATAATGGACGAGAGACCAAACTTGCACCTATTTTTTTTGGGGCTATATTTATTACCCACATGATGGTGCCTCGCATATCAGCAGCAATTGTAAATGCAGGTGGCTTTAGTTATATAGATAAAAATAGCAAAGAAAATGGGTACGATTTGCAAAGAAAAGCTGGTTAAAATTTAAAAAACTAATGCAACGAAAAGATATTTTAGCAACTTTTAAGCTTAATGTAATTATATTAAGTAGTATGGTAGTACTTTTTTCGGTTTTAAATTGCTTTATTTTTTGGAATTCTATAAATAATATTTTAAAAACCTTGGATAATTCGTTTGTAATGTACAAAGGCCTTAGAGAAGATAATGTAGAAGTTTGCTACCCTTTAAAAGCTACGAGAAAGGTAGAGCCACAGCTACAAAGAAATCAATTAGATAGCTTGCAACAAACGTTGACAATACAGACAAAAAAGAAATAAAATTAGGTAAATGAATGTTTTGCAAAGTCTTACAAAATTAGAAACCAATAACAAAATATTACGTTTTGTGTTAATCGGTGTAATAGCTAGTAGTTTATTGGTTAATATTATTATATTTTTTAAAGCCAATAGCACTATTAATGAAATACGTAAAAGTGTGTATGTAACGCTTAGAGGGCAAAGTATGGAGATGATGGTATCTGAAAATTACAAAAAAAATAAACCTGCTGAAATAAAGAACCACATACGCATGTTTCATGATTTATTTTTTAATTTGACAGCTGATCCAAAAATGATTGAAGAAAATGTAGTTAAACGTGCGTTGTATTTGGGAGATAAAAGCATTAGAGAATTACATAAATTAAGAGAAGAACAAAAATTTTATTCTAATCTAATTGCAGCAGATGCTTATCAAGAAGTAAAATTGGATTCCATTAATTTGGAAATAAATAATTATCCATACAGTGCACAAGTATTTGGTAGCATAACTATAGTACGCTCTTCAGTTGTTGAAGTAAGGCGGCTAATAGCTACTTGTAATATTGAAGAATTGCCAAATCGATCTGAAAATAACCCACATGGGCTTATGATTACAAAATACGAAGCTAACAATGATAAAATAATTGAAACACATGCAAGAAACAAGTAAAATACCAAAAAGTAAGGTAACTGTATTACTTATAGCACCGTTAATATTTGTGCCAATTTTATGTTTAATGTTCGGTGTGCTTTTTGCACAACCAGAAAACCCTGCAGATGCAATAAGTAAAAGTAAAACTTTGGTTACGTCTTTGCCAAGCGTTACCACATCCGATTCTGGCTTTAATAAAATAGAGGCGGGTATAAATACCGACGATAAAAATAATGATGCTGACAATTTTATCAGTCCAACGTTACAAAATCCTAAAACAACAACTACTAGAAGCTCTACCGAAAGTTTAATAGCCTCAATGGATGCACCAAAAGAAGGAGCCAACGTAATTCCTGCACCTACGACTGTACCAGTAGTTCAAGCAAATCAGGATTTAAATTCATTAAACCAACGGTATAATAATTTATATAAAGATGCACAATCTGGTGGGGGTGCAGGTGTAGGAGATATGCAAAGAAAAATACCGTCTATTAATAATCTTAATACAAATGGCGGTGGTGGTGGTAAGCCAAACTATAATAATGGAGTAAGAGAAGAAAAAAAGGTATATCAACAAAGTAATAATTATAATACAGAAAGTGCAAAGATTACTCGTTCTAGCAACTCTGGGTCTTTTGCCAAAAACGATAATAATAATGGAAATGGCAATTATAATTATGAAAACAATCAACGAAATGGCACTTCCCCAAATACTCAAATGATATCTGCCATAGTAAATGGTGACCAAAAAGTACAATCAAACGATGGTAGAATAACCTTAAGAATATTGCAACCTTTAACATATAAAGATGTTACTATACCTGCCAACTCCTATATTTGGGGCTTTGCCGCAGGTGCTGTTGGTACCAATAGACTAGCAATAAATATAAAAAACTTTATTTACAATGGCAAAAGCTTCAATGTAAACTGGGAAGTGTATGACTTAGACGGTAACAAGGGTATAAATGTGCCAAACTCTGGTTTACAAAAGGTAAAAAATCTTAACCAAGGTAGTGAGGAACTAGCGCAAGAGGCTGACAATGCCCTAACACAATCTTTAAGTGGGACACCAGGTTTAAGTGCAATTGCTGGTACTGGAAGAGTAATAACTGGAGTTTTTAGAAGAAAAAACCAAAATAGAGTACAAAATATTTCAGTACACCTAGATAACGAATACCGAATTTTTATTTTAATAAAAAACGAACAATAGAATAATTTATGAAAAATGTATTTGTTAGCATTTTTTTGCTTGCTTTAGTAAATAGTGGTTTAGCTCAAAGAAATAGGAAAAATGTACCTACAGTAACTGAAAACAAAGAAGCACCATTTACAATATGTCTTACTTACCCTATGACAACTCACCTTGTATTTAACAACCCAATAGAATACTACGATATTGGTGCAGCTGTAGAGGAAGTAGAAATAGGTATTACAAAAGAAAATAATAAAGTACTTAAAATTATTTTAAAGAGTAACAAAACACCTTCTTTTACAAAAACGAATCTTACTATACGAACTGCTGGTAAGTATTACAGTTATATATGTGCTTATAAGAAAGATTGTGGCGGCATTCCTTTTATTTACATGAAAGATACCTTTAGTATTAAATACAATAAAGAGAATACAAAGGTACAAGACAACAATGAAACAGATTCTGTAAGCGAAGTACCTCAAAAAAAAGTTTACAAGTACGATTCAACAAGTGCGATGTTATTAAAAAAACATAAATTTTTTGAACGATATGAATCTACAAATACTGTTGGAAAAATACAAATGTCATTATCTAAATGTTTTGTAAAAAACGATAAATTATATTTTATAGTAAAAATTATGAATGAATCTAGTATTGGGTACGATATAAATTCTTTCAACTTTTCAATATCTACGCTTAAAAAAAGCAAAGGGAAGGCTACTCAAATAAATCAAGTAAATCCAATTTATGTATACAATAACAGCATGTATGTAAAAGGATTTAATAATGAAATAATAAAGGTGTTTATATTAGATAAATTTACCTTTAACGAAAAAAATAAAGAACTTTTTATAGAAAGTTGGGAAAAAAATGGAGATAGAAATTTAAAATGTAGAGTATCTCAATCAGATGTTTTAAATGCAGTTCCTTTTTAATTTTTTTTTAATTAAATACCTTGTTAGTACATTCCAATACACAATATATTATAAGAAGCTTTTTTGCTTTAGCATTATTT
>JANXOQ010000433.1 GCA_025357775.1 Ferruginibacter sp.
TTAAAAATATTTTTAAATTACTTTTCGCTTGTAACTATTGATTTTACTGAGATTTTAAAATATTTTAAAAAATAAATTTAAATATTTTCAAATAAATTTGGAAAATTAAAAAAAATAAATTGATCTTCGCATTTCAAATCAAATAATAAAATGCTCAAAATAAATTTATATAACAAAAATGTAAAACGCTTTAGTCAGGTTGGGGCATGCATTATGCTGGGGTTTGTGAAGTATAATAAAAAATGATAGTTTCATTTTTCACTACACAAACCTCACTAAAAAAAAGTGAGGTTTTTTTATACCAAAAATTAGATAAAATAAAAATTTAAAACAATGCAACACTTACATAATTATAACAAAACATTTAGCCGAGTAATAATAGCAATGCTGCCTTTTCAAAATAGAATGAAACAAAATAGGCTATCGGTTGAGGATAGAACAACTTCATTTTGTGATAATGCAAAGAAAATACCGTGGTATTTATAAAAGTGTTTAGACATTTTTATAAAAGAAATTAAAACCCGGTAGCAAAAAAGCAACCGGGTTTTTTAATGCAAACAATATGTCAAAGGAGGGAATAAAGTATGCCTTGTGAGAAAGCAATCGGGCTGCTTTTCCTAAAAAATTTGAAAAATAAACATAATTAAAATAACGCCTATGCTACACATAAAATAAATTCACACAAATAGAATTAAAACGAAAAAAAATTTTGAGTAGAATTAAAAAAAAATATTTTCTACTTTAAACACATAAAATAACAAAACAAAACATGAATAAATTAAACTTAACTGGAAAACAAATTAGAGCCATTGGATATCCGGAAGGGCCAGTAATAAGTATATCAATGAAAGTAATGAATACCAATTACAAATTTACTTTGGTACAAGATGCATTACAAATTTTAAAAGATGTACTTGCAACGCCTATGGAATTTGCAACACATGAAATACTTGGTAAAATTGCAAAAGAAATGATAAACAAAGCAGAAGCAAATAGTATTGCCATTCCATTAAATGAAAAAGGAATTGAATACGCAGTATTTGGTGCAAAGCATATTGAAGATGGTGCATTAAAGCAAATGGAAATTGCAAGTCGCTTGCCTGTGGCTGTGGCTGGTGCTTTAATGCCAGATGCACACCAAGGTTATGGCTTGCCTATTGGTGGCGTATTGGCCACAAATAATGCCATTATTCCTTATGCTGTAGGTGTGGATATTGGGTGCAGAATGTGCCTTAGTATTTTTAATATTGAGCCTAGCGAATTAAAAAAAAGAGAAGCCTATTTTCAGAGAGAATTAATAGCACATACACTTTTTGGTACTGGTAGAGATTTTAATAGTGGGGAACATAAAAATGGCAAAACAGCACATGAAGTAATAGATAGAAAAGAATTTGAAGAAATTTCTTTTTTAAGAAATTTACAAAACAAAGCTGCAAACCAACTCGGCAGCAGCGGTAGCGGAAACCATTTTGTAGAGTTTGGCGAAGTAAAAATTACTGATGTTAATAATTCTTTTAATGTACCAGTAGGTAAATATGTGGGTTTGCTATCGCATAGTGGTAGCCGTGGCTTGGGTGCTATGATAGCTGATAATTATACCAAAATAGCTATGGAAAAAACACCATTACCTAGTGAAGCAAAACATCTTGCTTGGTTGGATTTAGACACCGAAGAAGGATTGGAATATTGGCTTGCTATGAACCTTGCAGGAGATTATGCTAGTGCTTGTCACCATACCATACATGCAAAAATTGCGAAAGCAATAAACGAAACTCCAATGGCAATGATTGAAAATCACCACAATTTTGCTTGGAAAGAAATGTATGTAGACCCTGCCTCTGGCGGTAACGCAATAGAGGTAATTGTACATAGAAAAGGTGCAACGCCTGCTGGCAAAAATGTATTGGGTATTATACCTGGCAGCATGACGGCACCAGGGTTTATTGTAAAAGGTAAAGGTGAAACAACTTCAATAAATTCTGCAAGCCATGGTGCTGGTCGTAAAATGAGCCGTACAAAAGCATTGGGAAATATTACACACGAAATTTTGCAAAAGGAATTAGCAACCCACGGTGTAAAGCTAATTGGTGGCGGATTAGATGAAGCACCACATGCATACAAGGATATTGAAGAAGTAATGAAAAGCCAAACACAATTGGTGGATGTACTTGGAAAATTTTATCCTAAAATTGTACAAATGGATGGTAGTGATCCTAGGAAGTTTAGAAAAAGAAAAAAAGCCAATGATAGTGAATAATAAAAAGGCAACAAGGAAAAATTGTTGCCTTTTTATTTATAGCATACAGTATTTTAGTACAATATTTATGAATGAAATAAAAAGTTTATGTCTACATTACGTTAATAAAAATTATAATACGTTTGCAAATGAATATAATAAAAACACACCCCGTAGAAGAACTTGGCTATAATTTTATAGACCCAAAATATATACCCAAAGGGCAAACAGAATACCATATAAGAGATATGCAAAACGGTGGTAAAAAATACCGTGCACTTACCACATCAGAATTAGATACGCTCATACACAACAGAAACACATCTGACAACTGGAACAATGTACAGGTGTCTGAAAACTTTACAGCTGGACTTATAAAAAATTGTAAGTTCTATGGCTTGGTGCGCATAGGAGTATTGCAGCCATTTTACAGAGAGTTTCATAATTTTAGAATGGCTGTAGGCATTTACAACAGCACTATTATAAGCTGCGACCTTGGCGATAACATTTGTATAGACAATGTAAATTTTTTGAGCCATTACATTATATGTGATGATGTAATGATGGCAAATGTAAATGAGCTTGCTTGCACCGATCATGCAAAATTTGGTAACGGTATTTTAAAAGAGGATGAAAAAGAAAGCATACGTACTTGGGTAGAAGTGTGCAATGAAAATGGTGGCAGAAGTATTTTACCTTTTAATGGAATGCTACCCGGTGATGCTTATTTGTGGAGCAAATACAGAGATGATTTGGTATTGATGCAAAAATTTAAAGAATTTACACAAAAAGAATTAGACGAAAAGCGAGGGTACTATGGCAAAGTAGGCGAACGTACTGTTATAAAAAATTGTGGTATAATAAAAGATACTTGGATAGGTGCAGATGCTTATTTAAAAGGCGCCAATAAAATAAAAAATGTAACTGTAAATAGTGATGCTGCAAGAAAAACACAAATAGGTGAAGGTTGCGAATTGGTTAATGGAATTGTGGGCTATGGTTGTAGAGCTTTTTATGGTGTAAAGGCAGTACGTTTTATAATGGCTTCACATTCGCAATTAAAATATGGTGCAAGGCTAATCAACTCTTACTTAGGTAACAACTCTACTATTTCTTGTTGCGAAGTATTAAATTCTCTTATTTTTCCTAACCATGAGCAGCATCACAACAATTCATTTTTGTGTGCATCGCTATTAATGGGGCAAAGCAATATGGCTGCTGGTGCTACAGTGGGCAGCAACCACAATAGCCGTGGCGCAGATGGTGAAATACAAGCAGGTCGTGGCTTTTGGCCCGGGCTATGTGTAAGTTTAAAACACAACAGTAAGTTTGCATCGTTTACCATTATTGCAAAAGGTACTTTTCCTGCTGAGATGAATATAACGATACCATTTAGTTTGGTTAGTAATGATGTAGCAAACGACCAACTTTTAATAATGCCTGCATATTGGTTTATGTACAACATGTATGCGCTAGAACGCAATGCATGGAAATATATAGATAGAGACAAGCGTACAGAAAAAATACAACTGCTAACCTATAATTATTTAGCTCCTGATACAATTAATGAAATGTTTAATGCCATAAAATTATTAGAAAAATTAACGGTAAATGAAAATGGCGAGGCAACTACAAATGGTATAGAAAATACCAACAGAAATACAAAAATTATTAAAGTACCACAGAGCATAAAAATATTTAAAGAAGTAGTGCAGTATTATGGTATGATAACCCTGCTTGAATATTATCAACAAAATAATTTTCCCAATTTTAACGATTTTAAAAAATCTTTACCTACAAGTATTAGCCGTGCAAGTTTTATGAATATTGGTGGGCAGTTAATGAAAACAACAATAGTAAATAAAATAAAAATAGATGTAAAAGATAATACAATAAACGGCTGGGCAGACATGCACAATCGCTACAAATCAGAAGGAGAACAATATTCAATTGACTTGTTGGAACATGCTTATTGCTCGCTATTAGAAATTTTAAATATCACTACTAAGCAATTTACTGCTGAATTATTTACAACATTATTAGAGCAAACTATAGCCACCAAACAATGGATGACAGAAGGTATTTTAAAAAGCAGAGAAAAAGATTACACCAACCCATATCGCAAAATGGTGTATGAAAACAATGAAGAAATGAATAAAGTTATTGGTAAGTTGGAAGAAAATAGTTTTATACAAAAGCAGTTTGAAGGGTTGGTTGAGTTTAAGGAAATGGTGAAGGAGATTCAAAAAAATTTAATATTTAGATGACCTTTTTTAATGTGATTAACCGAAAATGAATAACCTTAAACAATCCTTTAAACCAATTTCAAATATACACTCAACCATACTAATTTTGGGCACTATGCCTGGTGAAAAATCATTAGCCTTGCAAGAATACTATGCACACCCACAAAACAAATTTTGGAAAATTATTGCTCATATATCAAAAAACGATATTCCTTTTACTTACTCTGAAAAGCTAAGTTTATTAGATAAAAATAATATTGCAGTATGGGATATTGTAAAACAAGCTTCAAGAGTTGGTAGTCTTGATACTGCAATAAAAAATGAAATGCCAAATGATTTGATAAATTTTTT
>JANXOQ010000434.1 GCA_025357775.1 Ferruginibacter sp.
CGCTATTTATCCCTTACAGGATTAATATTTGCTTTTACCTTGCTTACAAACGATGGAAGTCAATTAAAATTAAGTTTATTACTTTTTGGTATTGTGCCTTTTTTTGTAACGTCTTTTTTATCTGTAATAGATGGAATAGATAAACAAGAATATGAACTTTGCGCCACACTTGGTATGAGTAAATGGCGCACTTTATGGGAAGTAGTAATTATAGGAAGGCTAGATCAAGTGCTAGAAGTACTTCGCCAAAACTTTGCTATTGCTTGGATGATGATCACCATGGTAGAAGGCATAAGCATGAGCGAAGGAGGCTTGGGTACATTACTTATAAAATCTAATAAATACATAGACCTTGCAGGTGTTTTTGCAATACTTGTTATCATTTTTTTAATAGGTGTATTTTTCGATTATATTTTAGGAGCATTGCGCTTTTGGCTATTTCCTTATACAAAAATTCAATTAAGAAATAAATAATGACGTACCAAAAAAATCAAGTTTTACTTAAAGCAGATAATGTACATTTATCTTACGGTGATAAAGTAATTTTAAGAGAAATAAATTTCACTATTCAAGATATTGTAAGACCTAATGTGCAACAAGGCCAAGTAGTTTCTTTGATTGGTAGGAGCGGTATTGGAAAAACGCAACTATTTAAAATATTAGCAGGTATGAACAAACCTACCAGTGGTAAAGTTACTATTGGTAAAGATATGCATGAAGTACGAGAAGGAGAAGTGGGAGTTGTTTCTCAAAACTATATTTTATTTAACCATCGTACTGTACAAATAAATTTAGAAATTGCTTTAGCACACAATGATAAAAATTATACTGATTCCGATAAAATAAATTTAATAAAAGATTATGCAGATAAATTTAATCTCTCAGAACATTTAGAAAAATACCCACTGCAACTTTCGGGAGGGCAGCGCCAGCGTGTGAGTATATTGCAACAAGCACTTACTAGTAATAAATTTATTTTGCTAGATGAACCATTTTCAGGCTTAGATGCTTTGGTAATAGATAAAGTAGTTGATTTATTACTGAAAATTTCTACGCTTGATGAACTAAATACACTCATTATTGTAAGCCATGATATTGAAAATACCTTAGCCATTTCTGACACAGCTTTTATAATGGCAAACCAACCCAACAAACAAGGTGCTACTATAACCGAAAAATTAGACCTTATCGAAATGGGCTTTGCTTGGGAGAAAGACATTAAAAAAGAACACAAATTTCAAGACTTAGTAAATGATATGAAGTTTAAGATTTAGTATTATCTTCTAACCGCTACATCCCCATGGCCTTTGTAATATAAACCTTTTGCAGCACAATAAAATGCGTAGTATAATCTGTAATTTCTGTTAGTTAAGTATTCAGTTTCTGGCATTGGAACATCTACAAAATTAGCGCCTACTAGTGTTGTAAAAGATTGCCTCCATTTTACATTCAATAAATTATCTGTAATTACTATTTGTAAAAATGCAGGCTTAGTTGTTTTAAAACCCCATTTAAATAGGGATACAAGTGGGTTTGGTATTGCAAGATATGGAATTACAGTGCCCGTATCTGCTGTATTAGCTAGTTGCGCAGCAGTAGGGGTTAATAATAAGGCAGTTTCAGTAGCCATCCATTTAGCATCAAAAATCCAATCTGTAGGGTCTACCTGCCCTAAAGAATTTCCGTTTAGGTTTGTATTGCTAATGCTTTGTGTATCTACTTGGTTAGTTATTTCATCAGGTACAGGACTTGCTTTGCCACAGCCTAAAGTAATTAATATTATAAGAGTAAAAAAAAATAAAATTTCTTTTTTCATGGTTTGTTTTTATAATTTTCAAATTTACAATGAAATTATTTAGTAGCCGTAGTTAAAGTTACAATACTAATTTTTGTACCTTCTATTGCAGCTATTTTTTGTGCACAAGCTTCTAATGTAGCACCTGTAGTTATTACATCATCTACCAACATAATATTTTTATTGCGCAAGGTCTCAGGGTTTTGCACTGTAAAACTTTCTGCTACATTTTCCCATCTCTCAGTTCGGTGTTTTTTGGTTTGTGTTTCTGTAAAAAAAATGCGGGTTACATTACCTGTAAGCACAGGTATATTCATTACTTTACTCATTCCATCGCATATTATTTTTGCTTGGTTAAAACCTCTTTTAAATTCTTTATCAGCAAATAATGGTAGTGGAATTAGGTAATCTATATTTTTAAATCGCCCACTATCTATCATTTTTTCTGCCATCATATTGCTTAGATAAATACCAATGTCTTTATTGCCTTTGTATTTAAAATCATGCACGAGCGTTTGCATTAATTCTCCTTTGCTAAAATAAAAACCTGCATGTGCATTTACTATTGGTAGCCTTCCATAAAATATTTTTTCTACTGGGTTGTCTACATATTTTTCAAAACCAGTGTGTGGTAGTTGGTTTATGCATTGCAAGCAGAGCAAATCATTAGGCTTTAATAAATCGCTCCCACAACCAGTACATATATGTGGGTAAAAGAGGTGTATTGCAGACTGGAAGAAGGTTTTGAGAGAAGGCATGTTTTTTAGGGGCTAAGAGCATAAAGGAAAAAAAGAGATTGGTATATTTTTTTGCTGTGTAATGTTTTAATGAAAAAGAGTTTAGTATATTTAGTTGAAAATATTAAAAGTTGTTTACAGAATTTTATGAATAACTCTTCTCCTAAATTATATTAATTATCTTTTTATTCTTATTCTTATTCTT
>JANXOQ010000446.1 GCA_025357775.1 Ferruginibacter sp.
AAATAAATTTTGTACTTAAAGCAGTTTTTTGCACAAATTTTATTTTGGTAATAAAATATGCTAACGCCAAAAGGTATATGAAAAATATTATGTACAACAATCCTTTTAAAAATTTAGATGTGGGAAGATAGTTAAAATAATGAAACTGTTTTATTAGCAATAAACAAAATGCAATTGTAAATTTGCGGATATACAAATAAATACGCTTATTTAATTATGGAAATAACTACTCAAACCGCCGCACAACTACGCATTACCGAAGAGGAATTTGAACTTATAAAAAATAAACTTGGAAGAACGCCCAATTTTACGGAGTTGTGCGCTTTTAGTGGCATGTGGAGTGAGCATTGCAGTTATAAAAACTCTATCAAATTATTAAAAACCTTACCAAGAGATGGAGCAAAAATGCTAGTAAAAGCCGGTGAGGAAAATGCAGGACTAATGGATATTGGCGATGGATATGGAGTAGTATTTAAAATTGAGAGCCACAACCACCCAAGTGCTATAGAACCATTTCAAGGAGCCGCAACGGGTGTGGGAGGCATAAATAGAGATATATTTACTATGGGAGCAAGGCCTATTGCTTCTTTAAACTCTCTACGATTTGGAAATTTAAATGAAGCAAAAACGCAACATTTATTAGCTGGTGTGGTAAAAGGTATTGGGCATTATGGCAATTGCTTTGGCGTTCCAACAGTAGGTGGTGAAATTTATTTTGAAGAATGCTACCATACCAACCCGTTGGTAAATGCCATGAGTGTTGGTATTCTTAAAAATGGCGAAACAGTTTCTGCAACTGCGGAAGGGGAAGGTAATCCAGTATTTTTTGTTGGTAGCGCTACAGGTAAAGATGGTATTGGTGGAGCAAGTTTTGCTAGTGCAGAAATTACAGAAGATAGTGTACAAGATTTACCTGCGGTACAAGTAGGTGATCCATTTCAAGAAAAAAAATTATTGGAAGCTTGCTTAGAAGTAATACAAACTGGCGCAGTAGTAGGTATGCAAGATATGGGCGCAGCGGGCATTATATGCTCTACCGCTGAAATGAGCGCCAAGGGAAAAGCTGGCATGAGAATAGATTTAGAAAAAGTACCTACACGTCAAAAAGATATGAAAGCTTGGGAATTATTGCTAAGCGAAAGCCAAGAGCGTATGTTATTAGTAGTAGAGAAAGGGAAAGAAAAAGCTGTGTTGGATATTTTTGAAAAATGGGATTTGCCTTGCAGCGAAATTGGTGAAGTTACGAATGATGGCATGCTACAATTTTTTATGAACGGGGTATTAGAAGCCTTGCTGCCTGCTGATGAATTGGTGCTTGGTGGTGGCGCACCACAATACACACGTGAAGTAAGAGAACCTGCTTACATACAAAAGATAAATGCATTTGATGCTATAAAAATACCTGTTTCTAAAGACTTGAAAGCGGTAGCAGAAAAAATAATTACTTTGCCAAACATTGCTAGCAAACGGTGGGTGTATGAGCAATACGATAGCATGGTTGGTGCAGGTAATACTAATACTAACGGGGTGAGTGATGCAGCTATAATATTGGCGAAACCTACCAACAAGGCATTAGCATTAACAACTGATTGTAATAGCAGATATGTATTTGCAGACCCATACAAAGGTGCTATGATTGCTGTGGCAGAAGCTGCTCGTAACATTATATGTAGTGGTGGCGAGCCTTTGGGCGTAACCAACTGCCTTAATTTTGGTAACCCATACGACCCAGAAGTATACTGGCAGTTTAGCAATGCAATAAAAGGAATGGGTGAGGCTTGTGTAAAATTTAATACACCTGTTACAGGTGGTAATGTTAGTTTTTACAACCAAAGCCCTGATGGGCCTGTGTACCCTACACCTACAATAGGTATGGTTGGGTTGTTGGAAACTGTGGCAGATAAAATGACAATGAATTTTAAAAATGAAGGAGATACTATATTCTTAATTGGAGAAAGTAGAAACGATATTAATTCATCAGAATATTTGCATAAAATAATAGGAGAAGAATACAGCCCTTGCCCATATTTTAATTTAGAAGAAGAATATAATTTGCAACAAGCAGTTAGTTCTTTGATAAAAGAAAAATTAATAGCTTCTGCACATGATGTGAGCGAGGGAGGTCTTTTTGTAACGATTTTGGAGTCTGCATTTACAAACAATTTAGGTTTTACTGCTTCGCAAAATGATATGAGTATACGTAGTGATGCATATTGGTTTGGAGAGGCACAAAGTAGAGTAGTGGTTTCTGTAAATGCTAAGCAAGAAGTTGCATTTTTAGCATCAATAAATGCTAAAAATATTACTTGCACAAAATTGGGTGAAGTAAGTGTTGGTTACATAAAAATTGGCACAGAAAATTGGGGTGATATAGCCAATTGGAAAAAGATGTATGATAATGCTATTGAAGATTTGATGAGGAAGTGATTTTTTATAGAACACTAGCAATGCACAAATAAAATTATTAATTTAATGCTCAAATAACTTTGCAATACCAAATGCGGCTGCCGCTGCTACAGCACCAATAAGCATTACACGTATAGCACCCAATAAAGGATTAACTCCCGTCATTTTACTTTTAAAAAAACCAAAAATAAAAAGACAAATTAATGTAGCTACTACCGAAAATTTTAATGCTTCGTTAGAATCTGTTATAAAAAAATATGGACTTAATGGAATGATGCCCCCAACTATATACGAAAGCCCGATATTAAAAGCACTTTTAGATGCACGCTTTGGGTCAGGTTTATCAAGCCCTAGCTCATATTTCATCATAAAATCTACCCATTTATTGTTATCCATTGCAAGTTCCTCTGTAGCTTTTTCTTGCACCTCCGTGCTCAATCCAATATTGGCAAAAAACTCTTTTGTTTCTTCTATTTCTCTTTCTCTAAGGTTTTCTACTTCGTAATGCTCT
>JANXOQ010000477.1 GCA_025357775.1 Ferruginibacter sp.
CAATAAAAGGTAGCTTTATGAAAGACTATTTGATTATTTTATAGTTTTATTTCATCTTCGCTATCATCATAAAATTTAAATTCTGTAAGCGTATTATTTGCATTAGATTTTACTTTTACTTTTTGTTTATATTTCCAACTCCATTTCATTCGCCTACTGGGAAAACCACATGTAAGGTAAGTATATATTATTGGATGTACTTCTACTGTAAGTCCTTTGTGTTTTTGCATTATTAAATAACTCAAGTTTTTTACAATTTCATCTTCTAATATTAAGCTAGATGATATTTTGCCTGTACCCTCACAGCTTGGGCATACTTCCGTAGTATTTATTTTCATTTCAGGCTTCATGCGCTGGCGTGTAATTTGCATAAGCCCAAATTTAGATATTGGCAATACTACATGTTTAGCCCTATCGGGTTGCATAAACCGTTCCATTTCATCAGATAATTTTTTCTTGTTTTCCAAGAGTTTCATATCTATAAAATCTGCTACTATTATGCCACCAAGATCTCTCAATCTTAGCTGTCTAGCTATTTCTTCTGCAGCCTCTAAGTTAGTTTCAAGCGCATTTTGCTCTTGGTTATTGCTCACACTTTTGTAACCACTATTTACATCTATTACATGCAGAGCTTCGGTATGTTCAATAATAAGATATGCGCCACTAGGTAGGTTTACTGTTTTACCAAATGCTGCCTTCACTTGTTTTGTAATACCAAATTGGTCAAAAAGCGGTATACCGTTATTATAAAGTGCAACAATATCTGCTTTTTGGGGTGCTATTTTCTGTATATAACCTTTCGTTTCTGTAAAAATAGCTTTATCGTTCGTTACTATTTTATTAAAATCTTCATTTAGCAAATCCCTAAGCATACTATTAGTTTTGCCTTGCTCACTAAAAATTTTTTGTGGAGGTACGGCTCCCTTTAAGTTTTTTTGTATTGTTTTCCAAGTAGCTTCTAAGCTTAGTAAATCTTCGTGCAGGTCGGCTGTTTGCATACCCTCAGCTGCAGTACGCACTATTACACCAAGGTTTTTGGGTTTTACCGCTTCTATTATTTTTTGAAGCCTCTTGCGCTCATCGCTTGAGTGTATCTTTCTTGATATGGCAATGATATTGGTAAATGGTGTGACTACTACATAACGGCCAGGCAAAGAAATTTCGCAAGTAAGGCGAGGACCTTTTTGTGCAATTGGTTCTTTTAATATTTGAACAAGCACATTGGGCTTGCCACTCATTACTTCGGTTATTTTTCCTGTCTTTATAATTTCTGGCTCTACTACAAATTTGCCAAAAACAAATCCACTTTCGCTGTGTTCATTTACAGCAAGGTTGGTAAATTTTAATAAAGATTTTACGTAAGGGCTAAGGTCTGTGTAATGAAGAAAGGCATCTTTTTCAAACCCAACATCTACAAAAGCTGCATTAAGACCAGGTATAAGTTTTTTTACTTTTCCTAAGTAAATATCACCCGCAGCAAAGCAGGCATCTTGTTTTTGGTTATGAAACTCTACTAGTTTCTTATCTTCCAACAATGCTATTTCTGTACCATCTGGCACAGCGTTAATAATTAATTCTTTGGTCAATTTGTGTAAAAGTTTAAAAAGATTTTACACGTTTAAGCTATTTATTAAACACTAATATACAGTAGTTTTATGTCAAGTAGGTAATCATACTTTAACATACATTTATTGTAATAAAAAAATATACAACACAATGGTAGTTATTACCTATGTATTGTATATAGTATTTTAGCGCAACTTTGAAAAGCTACCTATCTGAGGAAATATTATTTCTTCTTATGACGGTTTTTTCTTAAACGTTTT
>JANXOQ010000351.1 GCA_025357775.1 Ferruginibacter sp.
TATTTTTCTGGATAGTGAAAAATATTATTTTTATTTAATTCTGCAATGATGGTTTGTACTTCGGGTCTTTGTAATAGTGTTAAGTCTTTTTCTTGCGTAGCAAAATATATTTTCGAATCTTTAGGTATTGCCTTTCTTATCATGTAAAGACATGGTACTACATAAGATAAATTTAGGCCATCATAAAATGGCCATTGTGTGTATACTAATATATTTTTTATCTTACTATTTACCATCTTACAATTCTTTTTTTACCAACTCTATTAGTTTATTGCTTCCATTTGCACCTAGGTGGTCAAAGTCTACAAAATCATTTTCTTCAAACGATGCATTGTGTAAGTAATTAAGATATTTAACTGCATTTTTATTTGCTAGCGAATCTATAGTGGCAGTGGCTATTTGCATTTGTGCAGAACTAAAGGCATTGGTATAACAAGAAGGCTTAGGTGTTTGCAAAAAGAATAGTTGCACTTTGTTGGTTTTACATAAATCAATAATATTTTGCAAAATTGTTACGTTTTCATTAATATTTTTTACTTGATAAATATAAATTGAATGTTCTTGCGCCCTTTTTACACATGCCTCATTGTCGCTTTTCTTCTTATTTGTAAAAGGGATGAAATTTATTTTAGAAGTGTCTTTATCTTTCCCACTTATTAAATTTTTACATAAATCTTTTATATTTAGATGAAGTCTGAAAGAATTTAATTTTGAAAGCATTTTATTACCAGCCGTATTATTATACATTTCTATACCATACCTGTTCATTTGCATATCGTAGTTTGTAGAGCTTATTTGATGCCCAATTTGATCTGCATCTAACCCTAAAATTATTTTATCTATATGTCCATTTTGTATACAATATTTCATAACCTTGTATCTATCCATTAGTTCAAGATTTGCCAAGGATAAATTATTGCTATTTTTTATAAAAAAACTATCTGTCGTTTCTTGTAATGCACCCGTATGTGAGTTGCCAACAATTAAAATATTTGCAGCTGTATTTTTCTTTTGTGTAGCAAATAATTTATCAATAGGTGCCTTAAAGTCGTTAAGCCTCCATTCCATTAATGATACAATCATTAAAAAAATTCCTATAACAATAAATAACTCTTTAAATAATTTTTTCATCTTTTTTTAAAACTGAAAATAAATAAATGAAGCACTTTCAAACACGCCAATGGTATATATTAAAACCAATAAAATAATGGCAATGGCATATCTTAAAAAATTGTTTTGTAAAATTTTTGTATTGTTTTCTGCCCACTCAAAATAATAATCGCTTATTATCAATCCAATAATTAGTGCTATAGATAACATATTGTTTACAGTAGATGCACTGGCTACACCAAATAAATAATTGGTATCTATTTTATGAAAGTGAGAAATAATATACAAAGCATCACTTATGCTATTTGCTCTAAAAAAAACCCATGCTATGGCTACCAACACAAAAACAAATAAGCGTTTTAAAACATTAGAAACAACATTATTTTGGTTAAAATATTTTTTTTCTAAAGGCTCTAATAAAATACCAAATATTAAATAAACACCATGTAGCGCACCCCAAGCTACAAATGTCCAATTGGCACCATGCCAAAAACCGCTTACCATAAATACAAAAAACAAATTAAAGTACCATCGAGTTTTTGACACCCTGTTGCCACCTAAGGGAATGTACAAATAATCTCTAAACCAAGTAGAGAGCGAAATATGCCACCTGCCCCAAAAGCTTTTAATAGATTTTGATAAGTATGGCATTCTAAAATTTTGCATTAAATCAATACCTAAAACTTTAGATGCGCCAAGCGCCATATCTGAATAGCCAGAAAAATCGCAATAAATTTGAAAACTAAAAAATATTGTAGACCAAATTAATGGCATACCTGCATAAGAGGTAGGGTCTTTGTAAACCGCATCTACAAATAAGGTAAGCCTATCTGCAATTACTACTTTTTTAAACAAACCCCATAATATTTGCATAAGCCCTGTGCGTATGCGCTCATAGTCCGGCTTGTGGTCTACTTTAAATTGCCACAATACATTTTGTGGTCTTTCTATAGGGCCTGCCACTAGCTGTGGGTAATACATTACATACAAAGCATACACACCAAAATGTTTCTCTGCTTTTTGATTACCTCTGTATACTTCTATTGTATAGCTCATTGCCTGAAAAGTGTGGAACGAAAGCCCAATAGGTAATATAATATTTAAAACAGGTATAGGATTTTCAGAATGAAAGGCATTTAATACCGCAGTAATATTTCCATTTATGAAATTATAATATTTAAAAATAACAAGTATGCCAATATTTGCTATTAAACTTGCTATCAAAAACCATTTCCTTTTTTTCTTATCTGCAATTTTTTCTAATTGTATACCGGCATAATAATCTATAATAATTGTAAAAAATAAAATGAGGATGTACTTTGGAATAAAGAACATATAAAAAAAGCAGCTTGCTGCTAACAACAACACCCACCTAAATTTATAAGGCAGTAAAAAATACAAAACCGTTATAATTGGGAAAAATAAAAGAAATTCGAAAGAGTTAAATAACATGTGTTTGTGTTACTATTTTTAGTTTTTAGCTAAAATTTTGCTTGATAGTAAATTTTTTATTTTTATAAATACGTTTCTGTTAATGAAAACCAATAAAACAGTTACAATAACAAAGACGATAATGCTGTATTTATAATCTGACAATAATACTAATAAATAGGTAATAATGAGTAATAAAAAACTAACTATTGGTTCTTTTAGTTGAAAATTTATTTGATAGTATTTATTGCTGTAAATAAAAAGCAAAACAAAGTAAAGCATGGCACTTATACCAGTAGCAATAGCTGCTCCCAATATACCCATACGAGGGACGAGGAGATAGTTTATTCCAAAATTGATTGCAGAGCTTATTACTGTAATAGTTAAAAAAATAGTTGTTTTCTTTTCAATAGCAAACCCCGGGTTGAAGAAATATATTTTTGAAAAAAACTGTCCAAGGCAAAGTATAAAACATAAACTATGACCATAGAAAAATTTAGCATTTACCAATAAATTATAAAAATTGGGAGAAAAACAAATAATACCTAAAAAAAATAAACTAAAGCCAAACATTACAATGTTTAACAAGTTGGAAAGCAACTGTTTGGTTTCATCATTTTTGTAATTATTTAAAACAATGGGAAAAAGAGCAGATTCTAATACACCCAAAACCAATCCAATTGGAGCTGCAAATCTTACTGCTACACTAAAAACCCCCAACTCATCTTTGCCTAAAAATTCGTTTATTATAAATCTATCTATAAAAAACCAGGAGTAATAAGCTAAAGAAGAAAAAATGAGTGGGGTGGAAAATTTTAAATTTTCTTTTAAATTTTGAATATCAAAGTATAAGCCCAGTTTTTTGTAATTGGCTAAAATAAATAAAGGTAAAATTGTTAACTGAGCTGAAAAAGTAGCAATAATAATTCCTTTTATACCATAGTTTTCAAATAAAACCAAATAGATGGTAAGACCAATATTGATAACAATAGATAATGCAGTAATTAATGAAGATTTTACAGACTGCATGGACCAAATAATGATAGAGTTTAAATAATTATTTAGACCTGTGATAAATAAAGTGGCTAAAACAATTAAAAATAAGGATTCATATTTTTCATCGAAATAAATATGGACGCCTAAAAAATAATGGGTGATGGCAAGTATTGTAGTAAAAAAAAGAAAAGAAAAAA
>JANXOQ010000485.1 GCA_025357775.1 Ferruginibacter sp.
TGCACCAACCCTTGCCCACATGCCTATACAAGGGCCACAAGCGTTTGCAAATACAGTAGCTGCCACTTTACCAAATGTATCTAAAAAACCATCTCTCTCAATAGTATAGCGTACTAGTTCCGAACCTGGCGTAATGGTAAATTCTGCATTTAATTTTAAGCCTTTTGCTATTACTTGTTTTATTAAACTTTGGCTACGGCTAATATCTTCGTAAGAGGAGTTTGTGCAACTTCCTATTAATCCCACTTCTATTTTTGTAGGCCAGCCGTTTGCTGCTGCTGCTGCTTTCATTTGCGATATTGGTGTAGCTAAATCTGGCGTAAAAGGCCCATTCAAATGTGGCTCTAAAGTATTCAAATCTATTTCTATTACCTCATCAAAATAGGCTGTAGGGTTTGCATATACTTCGGCATCGCCAGTTAAATGTTCTTTTATACCATCTGCCATTGTAGCTATTTCGGCTCTGCCTGTTGCACCAAGGTAACGGCTCATACTTTCGTCATACCCAAAGGTAGATGTGGTAGCACCAATTTCTGCACCCATATTACAAATAGTTCCTTTGCCTGTACAACTCATGCTAGTAGCACCTTCGCCAAAATATTCTACTACTGCACCAGTACCACCTTTTACAGTAAGTATGCCTGCTACTTTTAGTATTACATCTTTTGCCGATGTCCATCCATTTAATTTACCTGTAAGTTTTACACCAATCAGTTTTGGCATTTTAAGTTCCCATGCAAGTCCAGCCATTACATCGCATGCATCTGCTCCGCCTACACCAATGGCAATCATACCAAGCCCACCTGCGTTTACAGTGTGGCTATCTGTACCAATCATCATACCGCCAGGGAAAGCATAATTTTCTAACACTACTTGGTGTATAATTCCTGCACCGGGTTTCCAAAAACCAATACCATATTTATCCGATACGGATGATAAAAAATCATATACTTCACTACTTTCTGTAAAAGCTCTTTTCAAATCTACATTACTATTTTCTTTGGCTTCTATCAAATGATCGCAATGCACTGTACTAGGCACAGCCACTTTTGTACGACCACTTTGCATAAATTGTAACAGAGCCATTTGTGCTGTAGCATCTTGCATAGCTACTCTATCTGGAGCAAAATCAACATACGACCCACCTCTTTCAAAAGGAGCAGTGTGGTTGTTTTCCCAAAGGTGAGCATACAATATTTTTTCTGTAAGCGTAAGTGGTTTGTTAATTAGTTTACGTGCATTTGCTACGCTCTCAGGAAAAGTAGCGTAGAGTTTTTGAATCATTTCGATGTCGAATGCCATAGTGTGGGTTGTTTATATATCTAAATAGTATTGTTGAAACCATGATGGTATGATTTCATTTTGTTCAATAATTTCATTATTCTTAATTACAAAAATAGGGGTAAAGTTTGCTAAATTATTCTGAAAAATAAAAGATACACTTGCAATTTTAATTGCACTTTTTAAATTCCCCAATGTTTTATAATATCTTTTTTCAATAACATCATTGGGTACAAAATGCCCACCTTGTTTAACTCTGTTATATACGTTTAGTTTATTAATTTGCGGACTTTCTGTACACAAAAAATAGAAGTATATTTTATATCCTTGTTCTTTAGCCTGTTTTAAAAAATCAATTTTATTTTCATGAGACATTACTGTCTCAAATTCAAAAGAGGAATTATCTGCAAGCAATTGAACTCTTACAAAATCAGCAATTAGAGCAGCTACATAGGAATTACTTTTTGAATTTTGAATCCTAATAATATTATCTTCCAAAAGCAAATTTTTTAAAATAGAGTCTTCTATTTTTTCTTTAAAGGAAGATGTTTTTATAAAGTTGCTAAATTGTAAATTTGTTGCTGTGAAGGAAAACTTATTTAGGTTGAAACAATTGGTTTTATTT
>JANXOQ010000493.1 GCA_025357775.1 Ferruginibacter sp.
ACCATTTTTTATTATAATTTATTTTCTACAATCCCTTTATTGACGTAAAATTTTTCGTCCTTTTTCCAAAAAACCAAGCCATATTTTACAAATCATAACCACCAATAAATTATATTGCAGAAAATTTATTAAACCCAGATGCCATTAATAACTCTTACAAGCGACATAGGTATACAGGACTTTATGCCAGCCGCCATAAAAGGGCAAATAATGCAAGAGGATAGTTCGTTTAATATAATTGACATTACTCATTTATTATCTCCATTTAATTACCCACAAGCATCTTATGTTTGTAGAAATGCAATTAAAAATTTTCCCGAAGGTACTTTTCACTTAGTACTCATAAATTTATTTGATAACAAAGCAGACCATGTATTAATAGCAGAACACAATGGGCACTTTATTGGTTGTGCAGATAATGGTCTTATAACCATGATATTAGAATGTGAACCACAAAAAGTGGTAGCAATACCTTTAAATAAAACTCAACCAAAAAGTACTTTAGCATATGCCAATGTATTTGCAAAAGCATTTAGTAAAATAGCCGTTGGAGAAAAATTGGATACATTAGGTAATATTGATATTACAATAAAAATAAAAAATCCATTAAAACCAATGCTTGGTAATAATTGGATAGAAGGGCAAATTATTTTTATTGATAATTTTGAAAACGTAATAGTAAACATTAGTAAAGAAGAATTTGAAAATCATCAAAATGGAAGAAAATTTTCTATTGTATTTAAAAGAGATGAAATAATAGAAAAAATAAGTGAAACGTATGCAGATGTACCTGAGGGTGAAAAGCTTGCTTTATTTAATTCAGCAGGGTATTTAGAAATTGCCATCAATAAAGGCAATGCAGCTGGGTTATTTGGATTACAAAGCTTTGCAGAAAAACAACAAAAAGTTTTACAAGTACAGTTTGCTAATAATCATATTTTTTACCAAACAGTAAAAGTATTTTTTGAATAAATTTTTTATTTTTTCTTTACTTCTATTTTTTAAAACATACTATAATATTTTTTAAAAATCACTAAATAATCTCCTTCGTTTATATCAATCACTAGCCTTGTTGCATTTTACACAAAAATTTGTATTAATGTAAGTCGGTGAAATTTTTTAAAAATCAAAATCCCTTTCTTCAGTTATTAATTATAATTTTACCATTCAATTTAAATATACAATTATGAAGAAATTATTATTTGCATCCACATTATTATTTGCAGCAAATATTGTTACAGCCCAAGTAAAAATGCCAGCACCATCATCTACACAAACTATTAAGCAAGATTTTGCACTGGGTAATATTGAACTTACTTATAGCCGTCCATCTATAAAAGGGAGAAAAATATTTGGAGATTTGGTGCCATTTAATACAGTATGGCGCACAGGCGCAAATAGTGCTACAATTTTAAAATTTAATGATGCAGTAGAAATTGGTGGAAAAAAAATAGATACTGGATCTTATGCCCTTTACACAATACCATCTGCCACTAGTTGGGAAATTATTTTGAACAAAGGCACTAGTAATTGGGGTACCAATGGCTACAAAGAAAGCGATGATGTGGTTCGTTTTAAATTACCTTCAATATTAATGGCTTCCTCCATAGAAACTTTTTCTATGCAATTTGCAAATATAAAACCAGAAAGTTGTGAGCTTCATATTATGTGGGATAAAACTGCCTTAGCTATACCAATTAAGGCATTAATAAAAGACCGTATGCGAGCATCTATTGAAAAAGCATTGGAAGGAGATAAAAAACCTTATTGGCAAGCAGCACAATTTTATAATGAGTATGATAAAAACAATGAAAAAGCCTTAGTTAATATTACAAGTGCCGTAGGTGCTAACCCGAAAGCATATTGGATGTTTTTATACAAAGCTAAAATAGAATTTGCTATGGGTGATAAAAAAGCTGCAATGGAAAGTAGCAAAAAATCTCTTCTTCTTGCTAAAGAAGATAAAAATGAAGACTACGTAAAAATGAATGAAGATTTATTGAAAAAAATAAAATAACGTTTAAATAAAAATTATAAACCAAAGCCGCACCTTTTAAAGTGCGGCTTTAGTTTGATACAAATAATTTACACCTAACTCATACCCCTTTAACCCTAGGCCACTTATAATTCCTACACATTTTGCTGACACATAAGAATTTTTTCTAAACTCCTCTCTACCAAAAATATTAGATATATGCACTTCAATTACTGTTGTATTTATTGCTGCAACTGCATCACCTAATGCAACTGAGGTATGTGTATAACCACCAGGGTTTAAAACAATGCCATCGAAAGTAAAACCGTATTGCTGTATTGCATTTATCAATTCTCCTTCTATATTGCTTTGAAAATAAGAAAACTCAATTTTAGGGAAAATTATTTTTAATTTTTTAAAATAAGTTTCAAAAGTTTCGTTGCCATAAACTTCGGGCTCTCTTGTACCAAGCAAGTTAAGATTTGGACCGTTAATGATGGCTATTTTCATATAAGCATTTTAAATTTTCGAAATCTCAATATTTTAATATTGAAATTTAATTATTGATTTTTGAACATTATTCAATAATCAACAAACTATATTCAATGTTCAATTAATTACCTATTTTCTAAATAGCTTTCGTTTCAAGTCTTAGCATCTCTACAAAATCATCAAACAAATATCTACTATCATGTGGGCCTGGAGTAGCTTCTGGATGATACTGCACAGAAGAAGCCTTTTTATTTTTTATTC
>JANXOQ010000044.1 GCA_025357775.1 Ferruginibacter sp.
TAAAAGATACCTATAGTTATAAAAAAGCAGCAAGTTTAAAAACATATTTGGAGAGAGATTATCAAAATATAAGAAACCTACAAGCTATACAATCGTACGAAAGCGAATTAATGCAAGTATCAGATGTGTTGATGGGGGCTATTAATTACAAACTAAGGGGTTTAAATAAAGTTACCTCAAAAAATAATTTAATAGAAAAAATAGAAAGGCATTGTGGTAAACCCATAATACAACCATCAGCTAAAGGAGAACAAAAATTTAATAAATTTTTTATAGACTTAAAATAATGCCAACTAATTTAATAAAAAAATACAATCAACTATTAGAAATTACTCATTTAACCGAAGCCGAAAGAACGGTTTCGTTAAAACGAATATTCAATAGAGATATCACTGAAAATATTGGTTTCAATTTTCGGAGTAAAATAATACGCCCATTTAAAGTTGATGGATTGCCAAGTATGGATACATTATTTGGTCATCTTACCTGTGAAACAGCAGAACAAACGAATGAAAATGGTAAAAAAATAAAATCGAGAAACATTTTTGATTACAAGCGTTCAGAGAGATTGCATTGGGTAAAACATCATATAGATGAAACAATACCAGCAAAAATAAAAGTGTTTAGCTTTTTGGATAGAATAAATGGGAAAGATGTGGTGCGTACTTATATTTTGGATGAAACTGAAAACTATGTTGTAATACTAGAACCACAGAGAAGTAAAACAGATTATTATTTAGTTACAACATATTATTTAACAAAAGAAAAAGGAGGTGTAGTACAAATGAAGAAGGAATTTAAAAATAAACTACCTGATATCCAATAAACGCAAAACCCGGTACTCATCGGGGAGCATCGGGCTTCGAAATTCAATTGTCCTAGTATGGTACAGTGAATAATGCAAATATAGAGTAATTTTTGAAAGTTGTGTTTTCTTCCAAAAAATTTGACAATAAGATAACGAAAAATATAATTTTAAATTGTATATCAAATAGTTATCTGTGATTAACTTTAATTAATACGTATTAATAATGACAATAGCACAATTACATCAAGAGCTACAAAAGTTACAAAGCCTAACTGCCGAAACAGAAGTTGTAGAATTTAAAGAAGCAAAAACAAATTATGATTTTACCAAATTGGGTAAATACTTTTCAGCATTAAGCAACGAAGCTAATTTAAAAGCGAAACCTTTTGCTTGGCTTGTATTTGGTATTGAAAATAGAATGCATAAAATTGTTGGTAGCAGTTTTAGAATGCAACGCAAAGATTTGGATAGTTTAAAAGGTGAAATAGCTAATAAAACTACTAATCGTATTACGTTTATTGAAATTTACGAACTAATGTTGGCAGAAGGTAGAGTTGTAATGTTTCAAATACCCGCAGCACCAAGAGGTTTCCCTGTAGCATTTGATGGGCATTATTATGGAAGAGATGGGGAAGAATTAGTGCCATTGAACTTAGAAGAAATAGAAAGAATTAGGTTGCAAAATAAAGTAGATGATTGGAGTAGTATTATAATTTCTGATGCTTGTATAGAAGATTTAGACCTTACTGCAATTACACAAGCCAAAATAAATTTTGTTGATAAGCATAAACACCTTGCCGATGAAGCTACTAATTGGGATACCATTACATTTTTAAACAAAGCTAAGCTTACTATTAAAGGTAATATTACTAATACAGCAATTTTACTATTGGGCAAGCCAGAAGCTGAGCATTTTTTAAGTCCTTCTGATTCAAAAATAAGGTGGGTTTTAAAAGACAACAATAATGTAGAAAAAGACTATGCTATATTTGGTTGTCCATTATTACTATCTGCCCAAAGCGTTTTTACACAAATAAGAAATTTAACGTATCGGTATATAAAAGACGATACCCTTTTTCCAGATGAAACACCAATGTACGATCCTTATAATATTAGAGAGTCTTTAAATAATTGCATTGCCCATCAAGATTATACTTTAGGAGGCAGAATAAATGTAGTAGAATTTGAGGACAAATTAGTATTTAGTAATGTGGGTAGTTTTATACCAGGCAGTATAGAAAATGTATTGCATTCTGATGCCCCTAGTGAAATTTATAGAAACAAATTTTTAGTAGAAGCAATGTACAATTTAAAAATGGTAGATACTATTGGTAGTGGTATTAGAAGAATGTTTATGAATCAACGCAAAAAATTTTTTCCAATGCCAGATTATTTATTGTCTAATAACAAAGTGCAAATAACAATTATAGGAAAGGTGTTAGATATTGAGTATGCAAAATTATTAGCTAAAAACAAAGAGTTGAATTTGAATGATATTATATTGTTAGATAAGGTGCAAAAGAAAATACAACTTAATACCATTGAAGAGAAGTCTTTAAAATCTAAAAAATTAATAGAAGGTAGAAAACCAAATTTTTACATAGGCCTGAAAGTAGCTGAAACAACAGGACAAAAGGCTGCATACTCTAAAAATACTGCTTTCAATAAACAAGATTATTTAGATTGGATAATAAAGTCTTTAAAAGAGCATCAGTTTTTAGAACGAAAAGATATTGACCAATTACTTTGGGATAAACTGCCTGAATGGATGGATGAAAAACAAAAGAAAAATAAAATTACCACTCTACTGACTGTATTACGTAAAAAAGGTGTTTGTTCTAATATTGGTAGTGATTTTAAGTCTAAATGGGTCATTAATAAATAAGAAAAACAAAGAGGTTTCAAAGAGGTTTCAAAGAGGTTTCAAATTATAAAATAAATAATATCAATGACTTATCCCATTTAAAGTGCAAATTTTCAAAGAGCTTTAAAAGACAAAAATTTACAAAAAGAAATATGAATAACATTCTCCATATCGCTAAAAACTTTTTCTGTATTTGCCAAAATAGAGACAATCAATACAATCTTCAATTCTCTGTATTGATATCTCTTTTAGCTCTATTTAAGGCATTTTGTGCCACCTATACACTTATTATCAATGATTTATATTTATTTTATACAGCTGTTCAAATATCTGTATTAACACTTTTATTCTCTGTATTTCCGAAATGTAACTTTCATTATAAGCAGTCTCAATTATCTGTTTTACAATGTTTTTTTGCTGTAAAGTACAAATCATCGTTAATAATTCCAACATTATAATTCACCATTACAATGAGCACACCATCATACATAGAAGACCATATTTCTCAAATACCTGCATTGCAAATGCTCATAAAAATGGGCTATACATACCTTACGCCAGAGGAGGCCATGGAGCTACGAGGTGGCAGAACAAGCAATGTACTGCTAGAGCCAATTGTAAAGCAACAATTACAAAAAATAAATAATATAGAATACAAAGGCAAAACTTTTCCTTTTTCTGAAAGCAATATAAGCCAAGCCATTATTGCATTACGAGAGCTACCCATGCAAG
>JANXOQ010000060.1 GCA_025357775.1 Ferruginibacter sp.
AAAGTAAAAAGAAGTGAAAACGGATTGATACTTGACCCCATTACACTTACAGCAAATGACACAGTAGGAGAGGCTTTGTTGCTAATGAGGGGTAATAAAATAGGGGGTATTCCCATTGTAGATGCGCAACATAAATTGGTAGGTATACTCACCAATAGAGACCTACGTTTTGACATAAATAAAAATACAAAAGTGAGTGAGGTAATGACAAAAGAAAACCTCATAACTGCACCAGAAGGAACAGATTTAAAAAAAGCGGAACTAATTTTTCGAAAAAATAAAATTGAAAAATTACCTGTAGTAAACAAAACAGGCAAACTTGTTGGGCTTGTAACTTTTGGAGATATTTTAAAACTAAAAAGCCACCCAAATGCAATAAAAGATTCTTTTGGACGCTTGCTCGTGGGAGCAGGTGTAGGCATTACACACGATACGCTAATACGGGTAGATGCATTGCAAAAAGCAGGTGTTGATGTAATTTGTTTGGATAGTGCACATGGTCATTCTAAGGGTGTTATTGATATGCTAAAAGCAATAAAAAAATCGTTTAAAAATATAGATGTAATTGCAGGAAATGTAGCAACTGCCGAAGGTGCTAAGGCATTGGTTGATGCAGGTGCAGATGCAGTAAAAATTGGTATCGGTCCTGGCTCTATCTGTACAACAAGAGTGGTGGCGGGTACTGGCGTGCCACAAATAACGGCAGTATTAGAAGCAGTATCTGCACTAAAAAATAAAAATGTAGGCATAATTAGCGATGGCGGTATAAGGTACACAGGCGATATGGTAAAAGCCCTTGCTGCTGGCGCTACATGTGTAATGATGGGCAATATGTTTGCAGGTACTGAAGAAAGCCCTGGCGAAACAATTATCTACGAAGGACGAAAGTTTAAATCTTACAGAGGCATGGGCTCGCTTGGTGCAATGGCGCAAGGCAGTAGCGACCGATATTTTCAAGACGTAGAAGACGATATAAAGAAATTTGTGCCTGAGGGTATTGAAGGTCGTGTGGCATTTAAAGGAAGTTTAAAAGAGGTGGTGCATCAGTTTACAGGGGGGTTAAAAGCAGGCATGGGTTATTGTGGAGCCGCTAATTTAAAGACTTTACAAGCTACTAGCCAATTTGTAAAAATTACAAATGCTGGTATGAAAGAAAGTCATGCACATGATATTGCTATTACAAAAGAAGCGCCGAATTATAGCAGGTAACCTCTTAAATTTTTTGAAGGGAGACTTTAAGACCTCAATATTTACAAGCCCTATTTTATAATTGTATACAGTCTTCTCTCCTTTAGATTGCTTTTATCGTTTACGGATGGCGGAGGGTAGGTTTTTGTACGAACAGGGCAACAGCTATGGGCAGCTTCGTTGTGTCACTCACAGCATCGGCATACCTTTAATCAGCTTTTATTATGC